>JBBQVT010000011.1:0-48922 GCA_038211245.1 Desulfobulbales bacterium
GAGCAGGGAAGAGCTGAAACTGCACTTCTGGGTTGACAAAAAACAAGTAAGTATGATATTTGTCAACTAGCGGAGGTGCGATCATGATAAATAATTTTGGTGAAAGATTACGCTCAGCCCGTAAAATGGCGGGAATGAGCATGGAAGCTCTGGCAGAGGCCACCGGAGCCATGGTGAGTAAGCAGGCTATCGGCAAATATGAGAAGGGGCAGATCAATCCGAGTAGTGATGTACTGCTTGCCTTAGCCAAGGCGCTGGGAGTGAAAGTGGATTATTTTTTTCGCTCCTCGCAATTTGCAATCTCAGGGTTGGCTTTTCGCAAGAAAGCAAAATTAAGTAAAAAGGAAGAAGATCGGATAAAATACCAGACTATCGATTTTCTCCAGAAGTATATTGAAATTGAGAAAATACTGAATCTTTCACACACTGCCGACAAACCTCTGATCAGGCGGAAGAAAATCCGTAATCATCAAGATATTGAGCAGGCTGCAGCAGATATCAGGCAAAGCTGGAATCTTGGGGAAGCCCCTATCCAACAGCTTACGGAAATGCTCGAGGACAAAGGATTCAAGATTCTCGAGGTTGAAACCGGTGATAACTTTGTCGGCCTTTCCGGCTATGCTGAAGGAATGGATATTCCGGTCATTGCCGTTTTCAAGGAAGGGGATTGTGTCCGCAAGCGCTTTACCATTGCCCACGAGCTGGCCCATCTGCTTTTTGATTTTATCGACTGTGAGAATGATGACCATGAGAAGCTCTGTCATGCCTTCGCCGGAGCCCTCCTTTTGCCGGAGAAGGTCATCCGGGAAGAGTTTGGTGGTAAAAGGAAGAAACTCACCGAATGGGAGTTAAAAAAACTCAAAGGGATCTACGGCATTTCCATGCAGGCGATTATGGCCAGGGCTCGTGTTCTCGGTCTTGTCTCCGAGAATACCTACAGAATGTTTCAGATCTATGTCAGTAAAAATGGCTGGCGGAAAGATGAACCCGGTAGATATTCCGGTATGGAAAAAGCAAACCGCTTTAAACAGTTGGTTCTTCGAGCCTCGGCTGAGCAGATTGTCAGCTATAGCAAAGGAGCGGAATTGTTGAATATGACGCTGGCAGAATTTGATCAGGAGGTCAATATCGTTTCATGATCTTCATGTGACGGATATGGTGTTTGCCGAAATCAGGGAAGAAATTCCCGATGGGAAGGAGCCCCTGGCTATAACGAAGGCCCGAATTGCCGGTGCGGACGGACGTTGATTGAGACGATCTTAATTTCTAAGACGCTAATAGATGAAGGGAAAAGCGGGTTCCGCAACATAGTCCACCTCCTCAACAACCAGTGCCGGCACAGTCAGTTCCTGGTTGGTGATTAAGGTCATTTTCCCTTGTATCTTAATCCATTTGTCGTTCTTGATAGCCAAATTTTTCGGGTGTTGCAGAAAAATAAACAAAGGTCTGGCATCGGCGGCGCAACAAGCAATCATATATCGATAACACATAGCAGTGTTTTCCGGCAGCCGGTCGTCGACAAACGTCTGGCACACCACCGACACCTCCTTGCCAAGGAACTTTTCCTGTTCCGTATAAAGTTTCATGAGGCCGACTTCCCTGGGTTGATCGGCTGGAAGTGTCGGGATTGTATCGGGTTCCGGATTTTCCACCAGCTCTTCTTTCTGAAAACTGTTGTTGGCCGTTGACAAATTCCGCGTTTTGAAAGTGTCGTTGTTGAAGCGCGCGGTAGGAATTTGAGAAAAATAGAGGAGCGGCAGCAGAAGGATGAGCAGGGACGGCCACTGCCAGGGGTCTTCGGAAATTGTCGGACGTCGAGCGAAGCCGATGGCTTGCCTAACGATAAATATCAGAAATATCGTTGCCCCGCATACCACCAGCCACCATAAGCGCGGATGGAGGAGACGGCCCAGATCACTTCTGCCGAAGGCAATGAGCCAGACGAGGAACAGTGACCAGGCGGAAAGGGTCAAGATTTTTAAGCCATTTAAAAGCATACAATTTATACGAAAAGATTGGGAAAAATATATTGAAGTGCCAGCATGAGAAGCAGGACCGAAAGTATCGTGCAAAGACTGAGAGAGACAATGACCCTTTTACGAAAAACACTGAGGTACATGAGCAGCAGTTTGATGTCAAACATCGGTCCGAGTACCATAAAGGCCATTTGTGCACTGTCCGGCAAAGACCAGCGAAAACTTGCGGCAATGAAGGCATCCGCCTCACTGCACAGATTAAGGAGGATGGCACCGGCCATCATCAGGAGAATGGCCAGCCATGGCGAGGCGAGAAGGCCTTCAAAAGTCGAAAGGGAGACGGAACTTCGCAGAACTGCAGCGATAAAGGTGCCAATCACCAGATATCGGCCTACCGTAAAAAAATCCTGCCCGGCATGATCAAGAGCATGTCCTAACCGCTGCCGTAAGGAATGAGGTGGGTCTTCCTGTTGCAGGCATGAGCAGGCGGTGTCGTCGGCAGTGCTGTGCAGACCTGGAAGCAGGCCGTTTTCTCTGTTGAAAAACCTGCCAAGCAGCATTCCGACCAGGACGGCGATGGTGTAACCACAGGCAAGCCGGATAATGACGATCTTCCAGGAAAAGGTGTAGGCGGTAGCTGTCGACCAGGCGACAATCGGGTTGACGATAGGCCCAGCCAACAGAAAGGTTATAGCGGCGGGGAAAGGCACTCCTTTGCCAAGCAAGCGCCTGACCACCGGGACGATGGCGCATTCACAGGTTGGAAAAATCATCCCTATGGTCCCGGCCAAAAAAATCCCTCTGGTGCGGTTTTTTCGGAAAACACGGTCAACCCAAAGGGCCGGTATAAAGACCTCGATGATCCCTCCGGCAAGCGTTCCGACCAGCATAAACGGCAGGGCTTCAAGGGTCACCGCCAGGAAGTTTATTGCGACATTATCCACCAGGCTTTTCCAGGCTGGGGATTGTCCCATGAGAAGAAAAAGACCGGCAGAGACCAAAAAGAGAATCTGCAATCCGAACCCCAGGGAGTTCCGCAAGGGGGCGGGCGTCGCAGGCTTCTGAGCTTTAAACATCGGCAGCATGACACGACTATTTTTTTGCATGACTCAACTTTGTACTACTCCTCTCGCGACTTTTCCAGCACCATTTCTAATGCCCGCCGACTTTTCGTACCGCGAGGATGGTCTGATCTGCTGGATCGAAGACTTAGACAGTTAGGGCCGGTTCGGGGGCATCGGCAAGGTTGAGTGTTTTGCTCAGGTTGCTCATTGCCCCGACCATGTCTCTCGCTGCCAAGGCAGCAGGTTGAAGAGCTAGACAGTAACAGAGGTCGAAAATTCGACAAGAACGATTAAGGTATCACTGTTTCCGGCCATCAAAAGGTGGCGGTCGACCTGCGATGGTTTGCACCTCCCTGCTCATTGTCCGTCTGGATCCTGGCGTATTCGGCCATCTGCAGGGCCCGGTCCTTCTGCTTGCCGGCAACGCCTGATTCGGCGGTCTTGCGATACAGCTGGGCGGCGTCCTTATATTTGCCAAGGCCATAGAGGATATCGGCCTTCTGCATTGACAGCTCCGGGGTCATGGCCGTCGGCGCGAACTTTTCCAGGACCGATAGGGCCTGCTCGGCTTGTCCAGATTGCTGCAGGGCGATGATCAGATTGGTCAGGAGTTGCGGGTTGTTTTTTTCCTTGAGGATGGTTTCATAGAGGGGCGCGGCCTTCCGTGGCACACCGAGTTGCAGATAGAGATCGGCGGCAAGACGCAATTCCTGCTCGGACAATGGCTCCAGATAGCCGGCAACGAGGAGGGCGGTCAGGGCCGGCTGGTACCGGTTATGCTGGAGATGAAGATGGACCAGTGTCCGCCACCATTTAGGCTCCGTTGGCGTGCGAGAGGTCAAAAAAGCAACCAGGGCAAGGGCCTCGTTCTCCATTTCGAGCTGCAGAAACTGTTGCAGGAGGATTTCCTGCCACTGCACCTGCTTGGCGTCGCTGTAGGTCTCGGCCAACTCGCGGATATGGGGCAGAGCGCGACGATTGTCACCCGCGGCGAGGAGTGCATGGACCAGGTTTTCCCGCCATTCGGGGCGAAATTTGTCACGATGGCTGGCCAGTAACCGCTCGAAGAGGGCGATGCTTCGGTCGTTGTGCTTGGCGAGAAGATGGGCCACCGCCGCGAAATAAAGATGCTCCGGGTTTTTCTCAGACGCTACCTCATAGGCCTTGGTAAAATACTCTGCCGCCTTTGGATAATCGTGCAATTCATAGGCAGCCTTGGCGAGATTCAGACGAGCGGAGAGATGGCGCGGGTCTTTTTGCAGGGCCAGATCAAGGGCGCGGGCGGCCTGCCCAAACTTATTGTCGAGGAGATAACAGGTGCCAAGGGCGGCGTGGACCTCGGCATGCAGACAACCTTTATCGTCCGCCTCTCCCGCTTTGCCTCCTTGAGATTGGAAGTCGACCAGCAGGGCAGTGGCCTTGGCGTAGTCTTTGTCGTTCATCAGTTTGCCGGCCTTGGCAAGGATGGCTCTAGCGGCGCTGGGAATGTCGTTCTTGACCTCTTCCGTGAGACTACGGCCAGGGGTGAAAATGGCAATAAGGGTGATAAAGCCGCAGAGAAAGAGCATTGGGAAAGCTGTGAATTTCATAGTATGCCTCCTTTTGTCAGTCCAGTTTAAAACGGACAACCGTCTCCGCCCAGGTCTTGACCGGCATTCCACCGACCGTTCCGGCCTTGAAGCGCCAGCCGGAGACCGAACGGATTACCGCGTCGTCAAAAATGGTTTTCGGTTCGCTTTCGGCAACCGAGACGCTGCCGACACTGCCGTCTTCCTGGACGATAAAGCGGACCTTGACCCATCCTTCCGTTCCCCGGTTCTTTGCGGACATCGGATACACCGGCGGGATGCGCACCAGCACGGTCAGGGGTACATCGAGATCGCCGGTGGAGAAGATATCGGCAAGGTTGCCGGCACCAAACTGCGACATTGGTACTACCGGTACACTTAAACTGTCCGGACCGGCAGCCGGCAGGCGCGGATTGACATCGAAGGGCAGGGACAGTTTGGTGGGCGCGAGTTTAGCCGCCTGCGGTTTTGGCGCCTGGCGTTCCGGCGGCGGCTCCGGCGGCTTTTCGGTGCTTCGTTTGACCGGGGAATCCGCTTGTTTTAAGCGGATGACGTTGATCTGATGTACCTCTTGTTGCCGTTCAGGGGCAGCCGAATTACGGGTCAGCAGATAGGGCATGAGTCCGAACAGGGCGAGGTTGAGCATCATCGCTGCGGCGACAATACAAAGGCGGCGCAGCCAGAGACGCAGGGACCAGTAACCCTCGCAGGCAGGTGGGGGAAGAACGGCGTCCATAATTTCCTTCATTCGGATTGCGGAAGTTTTGCCGCCAGCGAAACGTTTTGCGCCCCGGCCATGCGGCAGCCGTCCATGACCTGGATGGCGGTGCCGGTGGCGCTCGCCTTATCGGCCACTACCACCACCGACCCTTCCGGATTTTCGGCCAGAGCCCGTTCGATATTGGCGCGCACCGCCCGGACATCAACCTCGCGATGATCGAGATAGACCCGGTTGTTCGCGTCGATACCGATAAGGATGGTGGCCTTCTCCTTGGTGGTGGCCGTTGCCGCCGTTGGTCGGCTGACCTCGATGCCGGTTTCCTTGACGAAACTGGTGGTAACCAGAAAGAAAATAAGGAGGAGAAAGACCATATCTATCATCGGCGCCATATTGATCTCCACCATGGAGCGATTGCGACGGCGGGAAGCGGTTATATTGAGCATTTTTACAGTCTCCTATGGAGATACAGGCCGGCGGCGGTGATCCGCTTGGTCAGGTTGCGGGCCCGGCGATCAAGAAAGCCCTTCATATACAGGCCGGGGATGGCGACCAATAAACCGGTTTCGGTGGTGATCAGGGCCTCGGAGATGCCGCCAGCCATGGCCTTGGCATTGCCGGTGCCGAAGATGGCCAGGACGTCGAAGGTCGCCATCATGCCGGTGACTGTGCCGAGGAGACCGAGGAGCGGCGCGATGGCTGCCAGTACCCCGATGGTGTCGAGATGTTCAGTCAGGTTGTGGTTCAGTCGCATAACGGTCTCACCCAGGATAAAACGGTCAAGGCGTGAATTGCCGCTACGCGCCGGGATAAACCGGGCAAGGAGCAGGGCAACGGCGCCGCCGGATGACTCGGCGTCGGGGACCCGGCCGTCCCTAACGTGTTCCCATGCTTCATGAAAGCCGATGGGCCGACGATATAAACGCCGGATAAAGAGGGTTCGTTCGATGATCAACAGCCACATGGCAAGACTCACCACAGCGAGTGGCCACATGACCATGCCGCCGGTACGCATATAAACCTCGAGCTGGTACCAGCTGTCCCACAGCCAATCAAGGGCGTCCATGGAGGTCCTGGTTCTTTTCGACGATATTGATCAGGGCCACCGCCTTTTCCTCCATTTGGGCAATGCGGTTGTCCACCGCGCGGCTGAGGAGGGTATGGACCAGCATGATGGGGATGGCCACATACAAGCCGAGCATAGTGGTAACCAGGGCAACGGAGATGCCGTCGGACATCAACCGCGGGTCGCCGGTGCCGTGCTGGGTGATGACAAAAAAGGTATCGATCATGCCGGTGACCGTCCCCAGGAGGCCGAGAAGCGGGGCAATGGCCGCCAGCATGCCTAGCGTCGACAGGAAACGTTCCAGTGGCGGAATCTCTTTCAAGATCGCTTCTTGTAGAGAGTTTTCCATGATCTCGCGGCCAAGATGGCAACATTCGAGGCCGGCGGTCAACACCCGCGACAGGGGTTTACCAATGAGACGGCTGCACTCCTCCTTGCAGGCCTGCCAGTCATGGGCCGCAGCCATCGCTACGATCCGTCCGGTCAGGCAGTCGGCATCGATGCGGCCTGAGAAAAGAAAGACCATCCGCTCAAGGATTAGGAAGAGAGCGATGATGAAAATTGCTATAATCGGCCAGACCAGCGGACCTCCGGACTCGACCTGCTGCCAAAAACTCGGGGTGTGCACCAGTTGGCTGAGGGCTGCGCCGCGGGAGATGTCGATGGGTACGGCTTCATCCTTGCCTTCCATATAGCGTCGCAATTTTTTGGCCTCGGAGCCTGCCGGGAGGCGGGATAAAGCGAAAAGTTTGCGGCCGGATGTCGAATAGTTAAGAAAGCCTATTTCTTCCCCCAGCCGATAGGCGGCAGTGAAGTTGCCGAGCACCAGGATATCCGCGTCCACCGTATTGCCGGACCGGTCGACAATAGGGCCTTTGGTCAGGCGAACGGCGCCACCGTCATGGAGTTGGCGGCGGAGCGCCTCGTTCATCCTGGTGATCTCCGTCATCCCGGGAAAACGGGTTTGCCCGGCGATGGCCTCAAGGAGAGTAGTATCGTCACCTGCCAGCGCGGTCTGGAGGCTGCTGACGAGCAGGGTCTGCAGATCCTTGGCATGGCTGCGGATGACCCCGACCAGCTCCCGGACCATAGAGTCGGTCGCCGTGAGCTTGGCAACGAGCGCCGCTTCCCGTGCTTCCAGGGTCTTATTCTCGGTTTCCAGGCCGGTAACTGCCTTTTCGAGGGCTGCGACTTCGGCCTCGATGCGGCGGACCTCCTGATCGAGCAGGGTCCGGTCGCCGGTGATCTTTTCACGACTGCGGACGGCTTCCTGACGGGCGGTTTCTTCCTCGGCCGTCGCTTTGGCCTTCAAATTATGGAGGGTGGTGCGGGCCTCAAACTGTTGTGCTCGCATATCCTCGGCGCTTTGCACCGGTTGTGCGGTAAAAAAGAGGAAGACGGCAACAGGGACCAGACAAAAAAAGTAAAGAATCTTCATTACAGGTGTATCCTCCCGAGCGGCAGGGTGAGAAGCTCCGCCGGTCGCCGTTTGGCGCCGATCTCCATGGCGCCTGCCACGGCCCGGCTATATTCACCGGGAAGGGGCTGCCAGGATGCTGCCGCGACATTGTAGAAGCCGCACGATTTGTGATCGAGGGATTGAAAAAAGAGGCCGACCCGACCGAGACGGAAGATATCGACCAACATATCATGGCCACCGGTGGCTATAGTTTCTTGGTAAACCTCAATGTTGTTGCCGTATTCCGCCTCGACTAGGAGGGCCTCCAGGACCTTACGGAATTTCTCACTAACTGCCACCTCCGGGTCGTCGCGCAGTTCGACCAGACGCGCGAGGCGATTGCGGCGCTCTTCGCCGAGAAAAGGCAGGTCGGCGGCGACGAATTCCTGGAGCTCCTTAATCAGGGAGGCGATCATCGGGGTGATCTCTTTCTGAATCCCTTCAATATCTTCAAGTTGTTTCTCTTTGACGGCGATGCGGGATTTTAGGCCGATCACCTTTTCGTCAAGCGCCGCTCGTTGGAGCGTCAATCGCTTCTTTTCTTCCTCCAGGCCGGTGTGCCGGGTAAGGAGTTTTTCCCGGTCGTCCCGCCACTTCTGTTCCTGTTCCTGAGTTTCCTGGCGGATGCGGATAGATTCCGCCACCGGCTTTTTGATCTGGTCGATCTCTGCTGCTGCACGGCTAGGTGGCGCCCAAAGGGCACCTTGCAGGGCGGTGAGAAAAAGGACCGTTGTTGTTAAACGCATTGTCATTTCCTTGCACATAGAGAGTGAATAATTGAGATGAGCTATTGGATGCCGTACTGGCTGCATCCGGGCGACATTTTTTGAAAACAGGGCATACACAAGGTCATCTTCCGGCTTTCGATGCTGCGGCTGGCCAGGACCATTTCGCCACAGGTGGCGCAGGTCAGATAGATGCTTGCCGCTTCCGGGGCTTGCGCTCCGGCGTCCACCTCCTCAATGGTGAACAGTTCTTCCGGCGGCAAGGCAAGAATTTGCCTGACTCTGGCGTCGATCAACTGCTGAAAGCGCACCGCATCTTCAAGAAGGGCCTGGTTTTTCCTGATTTTTTCCTCAAGGGCGGAAAAGATCTCTTCGTCACCATAACGAAGTGGTCTTTGTCGCAACCTCCAGCCTTTATTCTCCGGGCGGCTAAACAGGGTATAGGTATGCTTGCCGAAATCCATGACCATCAGTCGCTGATTGCCGACGGTGGCACCGAGCAGAACCTGGATGGCATCGAGGGCGGAAGTGGCATTTTCGGAAAGGATGGAAAAGCCGGAGGTTGGAATCGCCCCGTCGTTGAAGAGACCTTGGACAAATTCGCAAAATTTTCCGCCCACTGCCAACTCCGGACAGATATGTCCATGAAAATCAACCACTCGCTTTAGAGTAAAATTTGCCAACATTCTCCGTTCCTCCCGATACCATGACATGAGATCGTGATTATTTTGAATACGAAAAGAAAGCACCCAGAACGCCGGTTGCATGAAACTCTGCTGCTCCGGATTTTCCTGTTGATAATAAAGGCAAAAGACATTGTTGTCTGCAGCTTCAACCAGATAGCCGGTAGCCGGTTGATCGGCATGCATCCTGAAGGTGCAAACTACCTCGCATACCGGATAGGTGTGACCAGCAAAGCGGAAATTAACCGGCTGTTGCCGCCTGTTGTCAAAATCCACCTGGATCTTACGCTGGATATATTCCAGTTGGTCATGATCAATTGCTCGCAATGCTTCTGCTTTATCCATGTGTCGATACCGTTTCTGAGAATATAATAAGTGCGTTAGATGGCCGAAGCGGAGGTGATGCATTGCAGTCATGGTAACACACTTGTTTGAACCGTGTTACATTTCCACGGTTTTGGGATAAATGTCAAGAAAAAAGGCGTTTCCGGATTGTGAGATGGTAGAGGCAATTATGATTTTCATCCTTCTTAAGTAACGCGCCGTTCCCCAGACTCAGTCGCCTCCAAACCGAGCCAACCGAACACCTGTTCACTTCTTGACACGACCAGAAAAGTACGGTAAGGAACTCCTGTATTTTCAGGTTTCACCAAAGTGGATGAAAAGGGAACCCGGTGTAAATCCGGGACGGGCCCGCCGCTGTAACCGGTGACGAACGTTGCAAAAAGTCACTGTTTGAAATGCAAGCGGGAAGACGCAACCAGTAGGATGAACCGGGAGTCAGAAGACCTACCTGAAAATCGGTTGGATGTGTTCGGTCAATACCGGGCAAGTCCTAACTGAGTTGAATTGCCATCCCCGCGGACAAGGGATTGCGTCATATCTGGCGATAAAATGGGCATCCCCGGATCAATTTTAAATTGGTCCGGGGATTTTTTTGTCGTAGACAAAGAGTTTCCCCCGGACAAAACATCGACAGGAGGAACCCTTTGAAAACCTATTATCCCGTTCTGCTTTGCCAATTGTGTGCCGGTATTTTTTGCCAACCGGGACACGCCGCTGAACCAGCGCTGCCAACCACACTCGATGAAATCGTAGTAACCGCCGGTCGCACTGAAGAAAAGAAAAAGAGGTGAGCAGTCATCTCACCGTCATCACCGGCGAGGAGGTTCGCCAATCGACCAGCCGCAACGTCGGAGAGCTGTTGGCTGAGAAAGGTATCGGTCACATCCAGCAGTATCCCGGTAATCTTACCGCCGTCGGTCTACGCGGCTTTCGCACTGATACCCTCGTAACGATCTTCATGGCCATGTTTTGATCCTCCTTGACGGTCGCCGAGCTGGAACCGGCAACGCCGCTAAGATTCTCACCAAAAACATTGAGCGCATCGAGGTCATAAGGGGGCCTGGGGCAGTGCAGTACGGCTCCTCTGGAATGGGTGGGGTTGTTAATATCATCACCCGGCAAGGTCAGGATAATTCGGCTTTTGTCGAAAGCGGTGGCGGTTCCTTCGGCAGCGCCGAGGGCAGCATTGGTGGGACCATGAAGGAGAAAGGCTTTGACTTTTCCGGAGCCTATTCATACGGCAGCCAAGGCGACTACCGGACCGGTGCCGGTAAGAAATATAACAATACCGGTATTGATTATGAAAACGGTGGCAGCGCCAATATCGGCTATTCCCTTTCCGATAACAACCGTTTTGGCTTGATCTATACCGGCTTTGGTGTCAAAGATGCCGGCAACCCCGGCTACCTCAGCACGGTTGACATGGACGATACCACCGATAAGAGCAATTATTCGGTGGACGCCAACTATCACGGAGCATCGCCATCAGGTAAATACCAATGGTTGTCACGCTATTTCTTCGGCAAAGACGAAAACAGCTGGCTCGACCCCACCATCTCCAATCCGGCCGCCTTTCTCCTTGGCAAGGCAGCTTTCCTGGAAAAGCAGATCGTCGCCAGCTTTGGCCTGCGCTATGATTGGTATCTTGTCGAAGTCAACGAGCCGGCAGGTCGGGAGGAGGAACAGGGCCGACTCACGCCGAAGATCGGCCTGGCCTGGATGGTAACCGAGAGTCTCAAGCTGCGCAGCCAGTATGCCCAAGGCTTTACCATGCCATCCGCCGATCAATTAGCCGCTGATTACCGAAGTTTCGGCTCGCATATTGTCGGCAATCCGGACCTTGATCCGGAGAAAAGCACAAAGCGCGACGGATGGGAAGACGAAATACCCTCTCGCTCGATGGTGCTGACCCCCATGGCGGCGGCGTCGAGCAGCACGTCGACTACATGGTCATCGAGCAGGTTGACTTCATCGACTTAGAGGATGCTGCGGTGGGCGGCGGCCAAAAGTCCCGGCTCAATGCGTTTCTCACCCTTGCGGATGGCGTGTTCCAGGTCCATGGTGCCCACCACTCGGTCTTCGGTGGCGCCGACCGGACCACCGGTGATCCGCCGCTCCCGGCAGTCGGCGTGGAAGCAATCCCGGCAGAGATCGAGACCATCACCTGGGGCCAGCTGAAAATGGCTCTTGTTGTATTTCTTCTCTATTTTTTGTAATATGTTTCATATTCGATGTGTTGCCGATTCTCACCACGCAGGGAGGCGCTGTATGCAGGCACACAAACAATATGTGACCATTCAAAACCCGAAAAGTCCGGTACTTACCGACCTGCCGTTCCGTGCCGGTCAGAGAGTGGAGATCGTTATGATTGCCGATGATCCTGCTGTCGAATGTGCGGACTTACAGGCACTGTTGCGCGAGACCCAGTGCCTGCCTACGGTACGGCGATCAGCATGGAAGAGACAGATGCCGAGATCTCCGCGTACCGGGCTTCATTGTGAAAGTCGTCATCGATACCAACGTTCTTGTGTCCGGCATTCTTTCGAAAGGTGCAGCCAAACGCCCTCGTCATGACGTCTCCTTGATCAAATCGATCAACGTATCAGCCTTCAGATCGGCCGTTTGAAAATACCGGGCATTCAGGGCTTCGGCGATTTTTGCCGCCAGACCGAAACGGATCAGGCCTTGCTCTTCGGTATCCACCAAGATAAAGCGGATCCTCTCCTCCCGTGCCAGGCGCTTTGCCAACTCCTTCTGGTCAGTAATATGCAACTCAGCCCGCAGGCCATGACCCGGGCGATTATCAGCGCCACCGAGGGAAAGTCCGTCGACTTGCAGGATCTCGACATCCGCTCCAGCTACAGCGGGGCAGCACATGCGGCAACCGGCACCGGTACCGACAATATGATCGTGGTGGAGGGCGTTGGGATCACCATCGATGGTACGGGCGGTCATACCAAAATGGGAGAACTCATGGCCGGCGCTGTCTACGACGGGGTTCGACAGGTCATCGGCAAACAGAATGGTTTGACGGAAAAGCGGTCTATTTTCAAGCAATTAGATGAGAGAAAGATATACCTTGGGCAAATATTGCGAAACAATTCCCCCATGCAATCCCGCATAGAGCATTCCCTTCTCAATCCCCACAGCGCCTCCTTTATGCAGGCAACCCTTGCCATCAGTGACCAGTACCAACGTGGCCTGAGCACCGATCTCTCCGCCTTCGACGCCTGGTGTCAGGCCAGGGCCGACGCCTTAAACGGAGCACTGACACCCCTTCCGAAGATATCCGATAGCGATGTTCCGCTGGTTATTGGTAAGGCCCTGGCAGTTTTTGCCGCCGGCGACAGGGCACCAGAACGTAACGCTGATTCAATGAAGGAGTAGGCCATGTCCAGGCATATGATGATGAGTGGATTTGTTTTTCTCCTCTCGATGGTTACCCTTTTCTCCTTTGCTAACCTTGCATTCTCAGGCAGTATCTATGCCTTTCAGGCGGAGGTGCCGCCGACAAAAACAGGGCAACGGATCGTCTCCCTCGGGCCGATTAACACCGAAAACATCTATCTCCTCGGGGCCGAGGACCGGCTGGTCGGCAATACCAGCTACTGCGTGCACCCGGAAGCGGCAAAAATGAAAGAAAAGATCGGTTCGGTGATGAGTTTTTCCATGGAAAAGGTTCTCAGCCTGCAACCCGACTTGGTGGCGGCCAGCAATCTTTCTCCGGCAGGATCCCCGCAGAAATTACGGGATAGCGGGATCGCTGTTGTCCAGTTTCACCAAGCGACCTCGTTTGCCGATATCTGCGACCAGTTCATGACCCTTGGCCGCTTACTCGATTTGGAGTCAAAGGTATTTGACCTGGTGAGTGCGGCGCAACAAAAGGTGACGGAAATCGGCCGACAAGTCGTCACCTTGCCGCGGCCGAAGGTATTTCTCCAGGTCGGCAGTCATCCCTTAGCCGGGTCGATCGGCAGATCCTTCACCCATGATTTTATCGCCCTTGGCGGTGGGGTGAATATCAGTGAGCAGCAACTTTCCACAGCGACAAATCCGGAAAAGGTTGTCGCTGAAAATCCCGATGTCATTATTATTGCCATGATGGGGAGCGAAAGCGGCCTCGCCATGCAACAAAAAAGAACTGGATGACCATACCGGTCATCCAGGCGGTCCGCAACGATCGTGTCCATGTGCTCGATCCGGATCTGGTCTGCAGTCCATCGCCTGCCACCTTTGCCAAGACCCTGGCAATCATCGCCGGACTCATCCACCCGGAACTGCATAATTAAAAAATATGCTGGAGGCTCTTTCTGAGAAAACGGCATGTCCAAATCTTGGACATGCCGGCAGATGAGTTATGGCAAGAGGGCCATCAAGGGAGAAAAGAAATGCACTCGTCTTCTTTTTTTTTAGAAAGCCAATTTAACTGCAGCGTACAGAGACGTTACCTTGTCCGTATTCTGACCCCACACCCCCTGTTGCATGCCCAAGTTAACCCGAAGCCGATCAGTGAGAGGCATAACAAAACCGGCAGTGACCGCCAATACATTCGAATCTTCTTCATTCGCAAAATCGCTACCCGGATGGGACTTTGGGGCTTGACGATGTCAATCTTTGTATCGGCAGGGGCGATAGTCTGGCCCTGGTCGGGGAAAACGGTGCCGGCAAATCAACCCTGGCCGCCTGTATGCTCGGGTTCAATCATGGCGAAGGATATTTTTTTGTCGATAGCCAAGCGGTCAAGTATAACCGTAAAAACGGTTTATGGCGCCGGATCGGTATGGTTTTTCAGAACGCCGCCGACCAATTATTCACCCCCTCCTGCCGGGAAGAAGTAGCCTTTGGTCCAAGGCGGATGGGGCTGAAGGGTGAAGAGTTACGGCAGAGGGTCGATGCGGCCCTGGCCTGTGCCCATCTTGATGGTTTTGCCGACAAGGTGCCGCTCAATTTGAGCGGCGGCGAACGAAAACGGCTGGCCATCGCCGCCGCGCTTGCCATGCAGCCGGAGATCCTCATCCTCGACGAACCCACCGCCGGCCTCGATCCGCACGGCGAAGAACTACTGATGAACATCCTTCAGGCCTTGAGCCTGACAACCATCCTTATCACCCACGATCTTTTCTTTATTGAGCGGCTCACCACCCGGACCGTTGTTATGCATCGGGGGGCGATTATCCGCGACTATCAAACCACCGAGTTTCTTGCCAATGACCATCTCCAGTCGGTCAACGGCCTCGATTATGCCTATAAATCAGAATGCGCAATCCGAATCATGGCACTTCAGGGCCGGAACGATTTAGCACTGAAAGACTCATCAAGTTAGGTCAGACAGCTGAGGACAAGGATGACCTGGAAACCAAGATAATTCTAAACTAAAAGACTGCCATCGAACTGTTGGTGGACCAAATTGTCGGTGACCGGCCGTTGCGGTGCCCGATTGTTGGTCAACGAACAACTTCAGGTTGCTATAGAATAACGGTCTTAGCGAAGCGAAAAAACAGAATAGGGAAGAATGAAAGAGAAGAAACACCAATTGGGTGATAAGCGGGGTAGCGACGCTCACCGGCGGCTACTATGGTTGGTGGGGCGGCAAAACCATTAAGGATATGTTCCTCGCTTACCAGGAAGCGGAAGGTGCTGACAGCCATGCGGGATTTATTAGAAAGATGGCGCAATTTTACACTGTTTGTCTGACCACCGAGCCGCGAGGCCTAACGCGATCTGACGGTATCAATTGGCAAAGCGAGGAAGAAATTTGGGAATGCTGGCTGAGTTTTGCCGGCTCCGAAGAAGAAGCTGGGCTGGTGATGGGCGCCATGGACAGCGTGTTGCGGGCTGCTGCCGTCTGATCGAAGCACCTTTGCCGGAGGAAAAGCCTAGGGTTGCCGGTCGCTGCGCGCCCTTCAAAATTCCGTTGCCCAGTTGTGCAACCCCTGGTGCCTCGGGAGCCTGAAGTCTTTACTGCCAGCCGCCAATTCTAGCTGTCGATGAAAAATCATGGCCCTGCAGGCCGCACTGATGAAGGGGCAGTGACTTCCACCGGAATAGCTGGATAGTCTGGCCGATTCCGGTGTGACGGGCAAACCGTTAGTTCACTCTTGCTTATGCTTGTGATCGTGGGCTTCCTTGTCATGATCTTCATGGTCATGCTGATGCGGGGTGGGGGCATTCGGCTCATGTTTATGGGCATGGGCGGAACCGTCGCCGTGGTGGGCATGGTCATGGTCATGCTCGAAGGTGTGGGGATGGTCGTGATGGTGATGGTGTCCGTGATCATGCTCTTTTTCACCATGCTTGTGGGCATGATCGTGATCATGGTCGTGGTCATGGGTGTGGGTGTGTTGATGTGGGTGTTTGCCTTGGCTCATAATTTGCTCCTTTTGCGATAAAGGTTATTTGTCGAAAACTTCTCCGTTAAGATTATACATCGGCTATGGGTTTGGCAAGCCGGCAATTGACTCTAGCCAGCGTGGAAGCAGGCGCTCATTCTAGCACCTTGATATTGGACCGATGGTTGGCAACGGTTTTGGGAGTGATGAAGAGTTTTGCGCCGATCTCTTTTGACGGCAAGGCCCTTGGCGAGCATATGCAGAATTTCTCGGATGAGGATTTTGATAATCTTTAATTCCGGGAGCTGAGCCGGAAGGACGCCGGTCAGGTGAATGCCGCCGACATCCGGGAGAGAGATTAATAATGGCAATATCCGGTTTGTGCTTGAGCGCGAGAGCCTCACCCGCACCGGCGTCGCGTGCCACGTCGACCACAGTTAACTCTTTAAATTGTTGCAGAAATGAGTTATTTATCCCCCAAAACTCAGGTGTTCATCGATGAGAGTAGTTGTTGCGCCCATTGCCATACATCTCCTGCCAGGGGAGTTCGATGAAAATTTTGGTCCCTTTGGCGGGGGTCGAACGGATGTCGATGGTGCCGTGGAGCATTCGGACCCGTTCTTCCATTTCCAACAGACCGAAACGCTTACTGTGGGTGTTTCTTCTGCGGAATTCGGCGAGATCGAAGCCCCGACCGTCATCTTCAATTGACAGGAGAATGCTGGAGCCGGCAGCAACAATCCTGATCTGGACTTTTTCAGCCTTTCGTGTTCCCAAATGGACAGAAGTTTTTGTGAGTGGAAAAATCCTTCTTGCTGTGACCCCTCGATTTCTCTGTTCGCGTTCATGATCAGTGCTTGCTGGTGGCAGGGATGACAAAGCGGGGATTCAAAATTGGTCTTGATCTCGGGCATGGGTGTTTTCTTAAAGTTGATTTACTAAAAAATGTTTCCGGCCGTGTCTTTTCTTGCCAGGACTCTGCTCTTCTATCCGGTCAATTAGTGGTCAACTGAGGGTCGCCACCTGGCAACAAGATAACACATAAAAAATAAACGTGGTATTAAAAAGTACGGCAGGATGTTGTGTAGATGGTGGATTGGAAAAGAATTCTTAACAAGAAACAACTATAAATATATGAATTTATGTAATATATATTTCTCTGTGTGGCAGGTCCCTAAAGAAAAATGACTAAACATTGTACTTATTCATAATTATTTATTGACAAAAAAACAATTAACTCTATTAGTGATACATATTTTTGAATCGTAATACTTTATCTCTGCTACGCGGCAAAGCTGGAAAAAGTTACCGATTCTCGAATAGGACTCGATTGATCTGCCATATCAATCCCACGAGGGCTGCTCGATGAGCGTCGAGCAGCCCTCCCTTTTTCTTTCCTGCTTCTTTTTCATGTTGCATTCCTCACCTTGCAAACGCCAATTAATTAAATGATTCAAAGAAAGTCTTTAGTAACTTGCAGTTCTTCCAATGACTTTATATAGTGAGTTCCACCTGCACAGGCCACCATCTGAATGGCCATCGTCCGCCCTAAATATGCAACACTCGGAGGCGGAAAAGAGTAAAATGTTCTGTTTATCAATGTCAGGAGGTGAGATTCTATGCTTAAAAGATTTTCCATATCGCTTGAAGATGAATTATTGACCATTTTTGATGAACATATCATGGCTCGCAGCTACACAAACAGGTCAGAGGCAATTCGCGACTTGATCCGCAAGGAATTCATCAAAGACGAATGGCAGGCGGACAAAAAGGTCATGGGCGTCATCAGCCTAGTCTACGACCACCATCAGCATAAATTGCAGGAAAAAGTTACCCTGGTGCAACACGACTACCACCATTATATCGTTTCCACCACCCACGTCCATATGGACCACAACAACTGTCTCGAAGTTATCGTGGTGCGGGGCAAGGCCAAGGAGGTTCAGGAACTGGCTGACCGACTTAAAGCCCTCAGAGGGGTGCGCGACGCCAGCCTGGCTATGTCCAGCACCGGGGAGTTCCTGCATTAACAGTGGCTACAAAGAATTCATACCGTACCTGAACAGTACCTTCCAACCTGAACCCATCCTTATCGGAGCTCACCCGTCCCGCCACGCAGTTTGTCCCCGAAACTCCTGTTCAGGGGACCATGTCATTCAATGCTTTTAAAGGAAGTTGCCTGCCGGTGCAAAATTAGGGCAAAGGCGATGGGCGACAAAGCTGAGGAAATATTCGTCGAGGGCCGGATTGCCAAAGACATTCTGGCTGGCCTGGGGGGAGACAATAAAAAGACTGTGAAAAAGAAAAACCCCTATCAGGGAGGTTGAGATACCAACCTGGAAGATGGCGGCACCACCGGCAAGGATGGCGGCGCAGGAGAAGATATCGCTATTGAGATGGGCGGTATTTCCAATAGCACAGCCGGTTGTATCGCCAGTATCGGTGGAAGCAATAGGTGCAGCCCAGAGTACAGGATATATGTATTTGACATAACCAGTTTTTCAAATACCATGGCAACTCTAAGAAGTATATCTTTTGCCGACTTGCAGAATCATATGGATGACATGCCGGTCTCTATTGTTACTATTTGATTTATAGCATCCACCTGCTTGACGAAACGGTGAAGCATTGTAATAGGTTAATAGGTTCGTGGCTTTTTGGAAGGATGTTTTGAAAAGTCATGGAAGAGGATCGCTGAACGTAGGTGAAGAGAAAATTCTGCGAAAAGGAAAGCACTATGCTGGCCCATACCTTGATTTTCGATACATCGATCTGATAGTTCTGTCCATTCGGTGCTGCAGTTGCTAGAGGGGCAATTTGCAGGCCAGGTTTACCACCCTGACCCGCAAACCACTGCAAACTGCCCTGCCTCTGGTTATTTCTTTTTAGAGGTCTTTGGATCTTCTTTGTACCCGAGAGCCTTCCAGTCGAGCCGCCCTTTGTCGCCATGGCAATCGGCGCATTTCAAGGCATTGTCCTTGGGTGCCACCATGTGATGCACGGGCCATGCCATCGAGGTTTCAACAAAACCGTACTTACCACTATACGGCTGGTTGGCGGCCTTCATGCCTGCAGTGATTGCCGCGTTCCAGTCATATTTTTGCCAATAGGCATCGCTCCCCGGGGGTCCAAAGACATTGACAAAGGCTATGGTGTTGTTTTCGCTGTCGTAAGCTTGTTTACCCTTCATTATTTTGAAAGGAAATATCCTTGATTTCAGGTCATTGCGATTTCCTGTGGTTGAAGTGAGGTGCACGACCTTTGTCGGATCAATCTTGTCACCGGCGATATAGCGATCAATGGTGCCGTTGAACCACAAATAGGTGGGAACGACATTCTTGTCCCATTTGAAATCGCCTTTCATTTTGTCGTAAAGGGGTTGTCCATACTGGTCTTTTGTTACTGGACCATCCTTGCCGGCAGTCGACCAGTCCCACCACACTTTCGTTGGACTGGCCTTGGCAAAGGTTGGAATATGGCAGCTTTGGCACGCCACTTTCTCGGTGTGCTTATTCATGAGAGCGTTTTTATGCACTTTCCCGGTGTGGCAGTCGGAACAGTCGAGATGCGTCGGTTCGGCGTGGGTAATGGTCACAGAATTCGACTCACCCTTCAGGAAATGATTCTTTGCCTGGTGGCAATCCTGGCAAGTCATTTTTTTCTCGCCACCCATGTGAATATCAATATCAGGGCTTGGGTTGGTCATGGAAGAGTCCAGGTCACCATGTTTGACATGGTCGCCTCCCCCGCCATAAAAATGACATGCGCCGCAGGTCGCACGTGATGTGGGGCCAACGGATTGAGCCACTTTCACCAGGTCGATCGGCGGCCAGGGCTTTCCTTTAGGCAGTTCCTTGTTCTCACCTTCATAGACTGGATGGCCTGCTCCGGTCGGGAACTTCTTGTATGTACCTGTCGTATCATGGCAAATCAGGCAATCGACATTTTCGGCCTTGGAAAAGTCAAAACCGGCATCTTTGAAACCATATCCGGCATGGCAGCTGGTACAGCGCGGCCAGTTCGAGGGTAATCCTATACAGAAATTGTTGAGTGCATTGATCTTGCCCATCTCCAGTCTTTCGCCGTTTTTTGCAAACTGACTCTTGGACCAGGTCCAGTGGACAGTCTTCATGAAGTCTTGGCTTTCCTGCTCATGGCACTCAATGCATTTTTTGGTAACCTCAGGGCCGGTTTTAAAGGGACCGTTGCCTACCAAGTCCGCGTGGTTGGCCAAGGCAACCGAAACCAGTGTCCCTGATAAGAACAGCGTCACCGCAAGTATCATTCTTTGTATCTTCATGCCGGAAGGTCCTCCTTTCTTGGGTTTTAAAAGAGAATAGCCTGTTTTTCAAACTGAGTATATCGGAAAAAGTTCCAGTGTCAAGGACGAGTGAAGCTCAACATCAATATAGAGGCGACGTCCAACCGTCTCCTCTCTATCCTGGCTGACATCAAAGCAGAGATTTCCCCTCTTCGGCTCCACCGTCGACCGGCTTTAATATTGCCTTAAGATCGACCTCCATGGGGAGTTGCTTCTGAGTCCGCATGATCCGCTCGGTTTGCTCCCAGCCCTTTTCATCGATGCTACCGATTGCAATGGCAGTTTTGGGCTGAATGAGTGTGCGGGTGATTTTCAGCTGCTCTTCCAGAATCGGGCGCGGCGTATCCGGATCGTACTTTTGCAGGGTTTTGATGGCTTCTTCTTGATTCTTCGGATCAAGCGCCTGCTGCCATCCGGCAAGCAGGGCTGCGAGGAAGCGCTTCACCAGTTCGGGTTTTTCCGTCAAGGTTCGCGCTTCGGTGACGACGCAGTTGGCCACGAATTTCACCCCGAATTCCGCCGGATCGAAAAAGGCGGTCTTTTCTCCTGCCTTGCTCAGTTGTGCCTCGATAAGCGGTCCCTGGGCATTGCGATAGACCGGCCAGAGTTGAACCTGGCGCCGGTAAAACGGGGTATAGTCATAGCGGACACTAAAAAGCGATACGCCTTCGCTCCCGAGGCCGGCTTCGGCCAAAAGGGTGCGCATAATGGTTTCATCGTTGCCGCCAAAGGTCACGCCGATGATTTTGTCTTTGAGATCGGCAAGTTTTTCGATCTGCATCTCCTCCGGGCGATACATCCATTGCAGCGGATTGACCTGGAACAGTTGGGCGATCACCACCACCGGCGACCCCTTGGCGCGCGCCCTAAGCACCTGGTCGGCGGAGGCCTCGCCAAAATCGGTGTACCCGAGTTCCAACTCCCTGATCGCATCCCGCTCCGGCCCGCCGGCTTTGATCTCCACATCAAGTCCGGCTTTTTCGAACAGATGGTGGGTTTCGGCGTATAACGCACCGACGACGCTGACATTGCGGAGCCACTTCAGGCGGTAAACTACTTTTTCACCCGCCTGGGCGCTGGTCGTGACAAACATCGCCATGAGCAAAAGTACCCAGGCAAGCAGAATAAGAGTTTTGGCTTTGTTGTGCATCCTTGCTCCTTCTTTGGCATGACAGGCACGGTCGCTCCCCCGTATGTCGATGGAGGAATTACCTTCCTGTCCAGGCCCGTTTTATGACTACCCCCAGCGATTCCAGAAGTGCCTGGTAGATGGCAATGGTTATGCCGATGAGAAAAAGAGCAATGAGAATCTTGCCCAAATCGCTTTGATAGAGGGCGATCCGAATATTGTAGCCGATGCCGGCATTGGCGGCGATAAATTCCCCGACAATGGTCCCGGCCATGGCCAGTGTAGCACTCCCGGCGATGACGGTGGTCAGTTGCGTCAGGTTTTCAAAGGTGCGAATTTTAACCTCCAGTTGCCAGCGCATGCGACCGGTGACCCGATAGAAGTGTTCGATATCGTCAACCGGCTTGGACATGATCCCTAAAACGGAGAGCAGTACCGGAAAATAACTGATCATGGCGGCGATCAACAACCGAGTCAGAAAACCATCGCCGAGCAGAATAAAGAGAATCGGTGCCAGTGCAACGATGGGGTAGGCCTGAAAATTGTAGGCAGCGACCTTGATGAAGGAGCCAAGCCAGGTGGACTGACGGCCGGTGATGCCGATAGCAAACGCTATAACCACCGAAAGGATCTGGCCGATGATCGCCACAGTCATGGTGTTTAAGGTGGCGAGGCTGTACCCACGATATTCGGTGATAAGGGTATGGAGTATACCGGAAGGGGCCGGAATGACGTAGTCGGAAAGCGCGAGACTATATTTCAGCACCATCAGGCCGCCGAGGAACAGGAAGTAGATGATAAAGAACTGGAAGACGCGTTTATACAGCATTCATGATCTCCAACAGGGTCGTGTCTAGGGCATTTCGAGAAAAATCACCACTTTTCATAATGTTACAGCCTTTAACCATGACGGTCTGTGGCGTCTTACCCCTGCTGCGGAAAACCAGGATCGAATCACAGAATTTTGCAACCTCCATGACATTGTGGGAAATATAGATATAATAGCGATGCGGGAACATCGCCTTGATGGCCAGAATAATCTTTTCCCGGGTACGTTCATCGACGTTGGCCAGGCTTTCGTCCATGATCAGCAGATCACAGTCCTGAAGCAGGTAGCGGATCAGGTTTACGCGGTTCTGTTGTCCCATGGAAAGCTGGTCAAACCGGGAAGTGATGCAGTCGGACAGGCCGAATATCTCCACCAGTTGGTCCTTGCCTGCCTGCATCGATGGCGGGATGACACGCGTTAAATGACGGCCCACGCCGGACCAGCCGGGAAGCCGTTCCTTGTTGTGTGAATAGAGGAGCGTGGCCGGCCCGTCGGTTGAAACCCTGCCTGAGGATCTTTCGATTTCACCGCTGATGATTTTCGCAAGAGAGGTTTTGCCAACCCCCGAAGGGCCGAAGAACGAATGGAACCCGGGTGCCGTGAGTTGAAACGACACATCAGTAAAGAGCGGGTGTTTTGCTCCGGGATAGGTGAGAGCAACATTGTCGCAGAGCAGGGACATCCTATGACCTTCAAAACTGATGACCGAGGTACACAAGGGGGTATAAGTACCTTCGCGAAATTCATTCTTGAAAACCAGAAATGAATCTCTAACGCGGGCCGATAGCCCGCAACCCACTATCTACGAATTTAAAAGCTTTTTCAAAAACATCTGGTAATGGTTGGGTTGCGATCGCTTGCGCGAGGTTACCACATAAAAATTCCTTTTCATCGTCAGTCCGGCCACATGTATTTCTTTGATCGCCCCATGAGCCAATTCATCCCGTAGAGCATGGCGGGAGATTATCGAAACGCCAAGATTGGCTTTGATCGCTTCCTTGACCGAGGCGCTCGAACCAAGGGTTGCGCAGATATTGAATCGGTCGAGGGAATCCTGTTGTTGCCCGAGGAGTGCTTCGATACTCTTTCTTGTTCCGGACCCCCTCTCACGAATGATAAAAGGGAGGCTATGCAGCTCTTCCATGGTTATTGCGGCGGGCAGCGGATTGGCGGCAGCTGCGGCAAGTATGAGTTCATCCTCGGTAAACGGCTGGAAGAGAAGTCCGGCGCTGGGAATCTTGGCGCCGACAACCCCGATAAGCAATTCATTATCGGCGACCGCATCAACGATTTTTGCCGAATCGTTGATCCTGATTTCAAAGGAAAGTCGCGGGAATTCATTCTTAAAAGAAGCGGCAACAGCCGGCAATATGTAGGTGCCCGGAATAGTGCTGGCGCCGATTATCAGTTCCCCGGACATGACCTGACGGGTGGTGTTGATGTCCTCTTCCAGGCGACGTAGATCATCGAGAATGGCTATGGCTCTCGGGTAGAGCATCTCTGCCTCGGTTGTCGGCTGGATCGACCGGCCGAGGCGATCGAACAGGCGACAGTTGAGTCGCGCCTCCAGGTTTTGAATGTGCTCACTCACTGTAGGTTGGCTGGTGTAAAGTTGTTCAGCCGCTTTGGTGAAACTTTTTTCCCGGTATACGGCAACGAAGATTTGCAGGTGACGTGTTTCGATGGCCAGATCCCTCACTTTGAGTTACGTTTTTTGACTGGGTACACGGGAAGAATACGATTATAGTAGGGGTGTTGCCGATTTACCAGAGAAAAGCCGTTATCAAGTTGGAAATGGAGTAAATGTGCAGAAAGTTTTGGCGCCATCAACAAGGAATATGGAATTGCAACCATCATTAACCGATTTGCAGCAAATGGCCCGACAGGCCGGCGAGATTCTCGCAGCTGGATACGAAAAAGAACACCAACTTGCCTATAAGGGTGAGCGGTGATCCATGGCAAGATGTTGGAAACACTGAAATCTGTCCCATGAATGGCCTGGATGGCACAAGAAATTTTCTCGAAGAGATCGGCAAAATGAGGTATGTTCACGGCCTTACTTGCACCTGACACCACCTTCTACCAAGACCTGAGGAGGTAACAGGCTCAACCGTCAACTCGACTCATTTTTGCAGAACGATGGCAAACATAACAACCGAAGAATCGGTTCGACTCAGGCTTCTCAACTTTCCTCTCATTATCGGCGTGGTCTACATCCATGCCTTTTCCGCCACCATTGACCATGAGGGCGTAAGTCTCGGACCCGAGCAGCTCAATTATCTCACAGATTTTGTCCGAATCCTTATATCCCAGGGCTTCGCCAGGATAGCTGTACCTTTATTTTTTCTCATGTCCGGATATTTTTTCTTCCTCGGTTTCACCTGGTCATGGCGAGGGTTTGGGCAGAAGCTTGCCGCCAGAGCGAAAACCCTGCTGCTTCCCTACGTGTTCTGGACGGTTCTCGTGTTTGCCACCCGTTTTCTTGGTCAGTGCATCCCGGTGGTCAAGGCCTATTTTGCCGGAGGCAACGCTTTGCCGGCCGACTTGTCGGTTTACGATCTGGCCAATGCCGTGGCCGGTTTCACCAGAGCACCGGAGGCCTACCATTTCTGGTTTATTCGCGACCTTATGCTCCTCATGCTTCTCAGTCCCTTGATAGTCATGCTGCTGCGATATGTTGCCTGGCCGTTCTTGGGCGTGGTATTTTTTGTCTGGATCACCGGCAACTGGCCGATCTATACCCCCGATGTGGTGGGCGTACTGTTTTTCTCCCTTGGCAGCTATGTCGCCATGAAGGGAAAAAGTCTCTTTATCCTGGATGGATATGGAAAATGGTTGGTGCTCGGCTATATCCCGGTTCTTCTTGCCGATGTGATCTGGAACGAAGCGCCCTTCAATCTCTGTCTGCACCGTTGTGGCATAGTCATCGGCCTGGTAGCGATCCTCTTTGGCAGCAAGTTGATACTTGCAAGCGAGCGCATGAAAAACGTCCTTCTCTGGCTTAGCGGGGCGAGTTTTTTCGTTTACGCCGCCCATGAACCGTTCCTGGGAATAGCCCGAACACTTGCCTTCCAGTTTCTGTCCTTTAACTGGCCGTACACTTTGCTCCTCATCTATCTTCTCGTGCCGTTGGGAGTTGTTGCTGTTCTGGTGGCGGTACACTCCATTCTCGGAGGATATATTCCCGGAGTCTTGAGAGTTGTTACCGGGGGGCGGTGAGAGGCGGGGGCATCGGTATATACCGTGGAAGAGCGAAGCCTCTTCCGCCAAAATGCTGCACTCTATGAAAAAGGCAGAGGCAGAGGAGCACTTTGGAGGAAGTGAAGATTGAGGCAGGACTTTTAGCTTTGGCTGAAAAGTATTCGGCGATCGACTGCCAACGCCGATTGGGTACCCGTCAAGACCATGGCCTGTTTGAGCTCACCCTGTAAGAACTCAATATATTTCTCAACGCCCGCCTGCATTCCACCAACGGCGGCGACTGCAAAAGGTCGGCCGATCATAACTGCATCGGCGCCAAGGGCGAGCATTTTGAGGATATCGCCACCGGAACGTACGCCGCCGTCGGCGAGTATGACAATCCTCCCTTTCACCTTCGCAGCAACATCAGCGAGTACCATGGCCGTACCGGGGGCATGGTCGAGTACTCGGCCGCCGTGGTTGGAGACGACTATGGCATCAGCTCCGGCAGTGACTGCCAGTTCCGCATCGTCTGCGGTCATAACGCCCTTAAGTATGAATTTCAAACCGCATTTTCTAATAATGTCAGCAAGTTTTTCCAGAGGTTTCGGGGAAACCGGACGGCCCATGCGGCGAAGAGTGATAAGTCCTGCGGCGTCTATATCCATCCCCAGAATGTCGCTGCCGGTGGCCTTTGCCAGTTCAATCTTGGCAAAAAGCTCATCGTCTTCCCAGGGTTTAACGAAAGGGATGCCGTGACCACCGGCCTCTTGGATGGCGGCAAAACCCGCTTTATGGATAAACTCAGGTACACCGTCGCCGGTACAGCCGATGATCGACTGAGCCTTGCAGCCATTAATAACGGATTTGATGTACTGATTTTCGGAAATCCCGCCCCCCATATTAAAGGAAACTCCGCCGATGGGGGCGGCAAGGACCGGCAGCGCCAGGGTTTTACCGAGGATGTGCACGGTCGTATCCGGCTCGGATACATCGTGGATCAGGCGCATGTTGAATTTAATGTTTGCCAGTGCGGAAACATTATCGATAAAACTTGAGCCACTGCCCAGTCCACCCATACCTGGGACCTCGCCGGCACAGGCCCGACCATTGCAAACCGGGCATACCCGGCAGTATTTTTCCATCAGTTTTCTAGCATTGTCGCGAAATTCTTTCATCGTCTTCTCCTTCTGCTTACAATGAAGCACTGCCTGTCTTTCTAGAACTCCAGGTACATCGATTGAGAGGCAAGATTTATTATAAAAATGGAGGATCGGCAAGAAAAAACACTTTTAGGGCGACTACTGCAACTTGCTTGGGGCAATCTTTAAAAGATTTTCCAGCTCGAGTTTGTCGAATATATAGCTTTGTCGGCAGAATTCACAGTGCACTTCCACGCCCCCCTTCTTTTCCATGAGGTCGCGGATGTCGTGTTCACCCAAGGAAAAGAGAGCACCTTGCATCTTGCTGTGGCTACAGCTGCACTGATAATAGAGTTTGCTGCTGCCGGTTTTTCGGTGCGGGATATCTTTAAATACCAGGGAGAGGATATCACCCGGGCCTCTGCCCTCGAAGAGCAGGGTGGAGAGAGGCGGCAGTGCCGCTATTTTCTGTTCGATTTGCAGTAAGAGCTGTTCATCGGCCGGGGGCAATGACTGAATAAGAAAGCCGCCGGCGGCAACAATAGTGCCGTCTTTGTCGAGACGGATGGCCAGGGCAATGGTCGAAGGTGTCTGCTCGGACTGAGCCAGGTAATACGCCAGATCCTCGCCGATCTCACTGGTATAGAGTTGGATGGTCCCAGGATATTTGGTGTTGCAGCCGATGTCTTTAATCACCGTGAGAAAGCCGGCCCTGCCGAGGCCTGCGGCAACATCGATGCGCCCGTTGTTGAGCGGAACATCGGCATGCGGGTTGGCAACATAGCCGCGTACCCATCCTGCCGATCCGGCCTCGGTAATGATTTTTCGCAGTGGCCCGTTACCCTCGAATTTAAGGAGAACACTCTGGTCCTCTTTGAGAATTGCGGCGAGCAGGGCCGCACCGGTCAGAGCCCGGCCGAGGGCGGTGGCGGCGGTTGGTCCAACATCGTGCCGCCTGCAGGCCTCGGCTGCGAGGGTGGTAGTTGTACAGGCAACGCCATAGAAATTGCCTGCTTCGGAAATAACTCTTTCGATGTGATCAGCCATGAAGATATTGAAATGTTTAAGATTGACGGAAAGGGAACAGGGGGCTTGCAGCGACACTATAGCACGTATGCCGATGCAAAGGTATAACCACAGCGTGGGAAGCCAGAGAAATCGATGGGAGCGAGAACCGGAAGGTCATTTTATAAACATACCTTGACCAAGGCAATGCCAGCAATGGCAGGGAAAAGTTTACGTTTACGTTCTGGTGAGAAAAGGGTAGAATGTACCACCAACAACAACCACTAACCCCGTCGCAGGGCCTCCCTTTGGCGCCCCTGCTGAGGGGAAAAAATCAAACTAAGGAGTAAGATTATGCGAATGTTTGTATTCTTCACTTTGTTATTGATTGGCCTGCCGTCATACGCCAAAGATATCGCCGGGGTGATGGTGAACGACACCCTGAAGACCGAAGATGGTACGACACTGCAGTTGAATGGTGCCGGGATCCGGTCGAAATTGTTCATGGATATCTACATTGCCGAACTGTACATGGAAAAACCTTCCGCCATAGCCGCCGAGGTAATTGGCGACAAAGGCAAAAAGAGAATCGTCATGCACTTCCTTTATAGCGAAGTGAGTAAGGATAAGCTGGTCGAGGCGTGGAATGACGGATTTAAGGAAAACAACAGCACAGGCGATTTGGCGAAATTGCAGGAAAGGATCAACCAGTTCAATGTCCTCTTTACCGATGTGAAAAAGAATGATGTAATTGTTCTTGATTATGTTCCAGCGGTTGGCACTACAGTAAGTATTAAAGGGCTGACGAAGGGGGTCATACCTGGTTTCGATTTTAACGAGGCCCTCCTGAAAATCTGGCTCGGCGACAAACCGGTGAACGGTGGCTTGAAGGATAATTTACTGGGTTATAAAAAATAGCCATACCAAAACCGTGAGCAAGGCAATCGATCCCTGGGATCGGCTTTTTTCTGCTCACGGTTTTGGTATCAGGTGCTCAAGGGGCAATGACGGGGAAAGTGTTCTTCAGCTCTTTTCTCTCCTGCTGTTGTGTCTAAATCTCGTCAACACCGGCAGGGATCACGCAAATGAAGACAAAATCCTCGCCGCCGCCATTCATGAATTGATGTTCCTCGTTGCCGGGAATGAAAAGCACCGAGCCACTGGTAACCTCCCGCCATTCGCCATTGTGATATGCCTTGCCTTTGCCGGAGTGGACAAAAATTTCGTGTTCCCATGCGTGGCTATGTCGCGGTGTGAAGCCGCCGGGAGCCACGGTAAAGACGCGCATACAAAAGTTCTCGGCACTGTCTGCTTTGCCGATCACAACACGGCCGGTGACGCCTTGTACTTTCTCGCTCTCAAAGTGCTGGGCGGGATAATCTTGGTAACTGGTGATTTTCATAAAATTTCCATTGATGAATATTGAGCAGTTGCTGCTTGCCAACCAACTATACCTGATATAATAGAGCGGAACGTGTAGAATGCAACGGTTACGACGACGAAGAGGTCCGCGGTGTCTTGCCGGTCAAACCCATATAAATAGCTGTCAATGTAAAAAAAACTCCAGTCCAGTTGAGAAGGGAGGTGGGACGGCTGAAAAACAGGACATCCCAGATAAAGGAGAGGGATGGCTGGAGGAGAAGTATGAGTCCGGTGCGTGAGGTTTGAATTTTCGCCAGAGACCCGGCAATCAGCATCCAACCAATGGTCTGGCAGAAGAGGCCGAGACTTATCAGGGCAAGAAGGCTTTTGAGGTTGGGAATATAAAACGAGTCACCACTCTGCCACATCTTTAAACCAAGAAAAAGAGCACTGCAAAAGCAAACAAGCATAAGTGCGAAAACCGGGGAGCGTTTTTCGGCAACCTGGACTTTTTTCAGACCGAGGAGATAAACGGTATAACAAACAGCGGTGAGAAGACCGAAGTATACACCAAGCTTGTAATCGCTGCTGAATTGGTGCCAATCAAGACCGACGATGAGAAAGAGCCCAAAGATGGCCATGGGCAAGGATACCAGAAAGCGGGGGCGCGCCTTTTCGCCATAAAACACTATGGCGGTTGCGGCCAGGAGGAAAACCTGGAGATTACCGAGGAGGGTTGCCAGACCCGGCCCGATGTACATAATACTTTCGTGCCAGAAAAAAAGATCAAGGGCGAAGGCAAGACCGCAAAAGGTGATGAGGAAGAGTTGCGGCGGCGGAGGTTTGGCAAGATCCTTTTTCAAGACCGCGAGAGCCAAGAGAAAAAAGAAACCGAAAAGGACTCGGTAGAAGGCCGAACAGGTTGGAGCAACATCGGCGAATTTGACGAAAATCGCCGAAAAGCTGATCATAAAAGCCCCGCCAAGCATCTGCAAAATCGCTTGGTAACGGTGGAAAAAATTGTTCATGGTATTGGCGAGAAAATTATTGACCGGTGGTCCTTTTCGGTAACGCTTCTTTATGGTCCCGATGGAAAAAATAAACCATTGGGCAATGGGGCTGACCTTAATGGACTTTGTATTTTCTCGCATCATTAAATGGTTTCACCGGCAATCGTGGTAGGAAATGTTCTACTCTTGCGAAAATCAGTAACGTGATTCTGGTACACGTAAGCTATAGGGCAAAATAGGCGTGTGCTGGGCAAGAATAAACCGCTGTGATCTTGTGTTTGGGCGAATTGTTCGAAGCTCTGCACATAATTCGCAGCTAAAGAGTGCCGGCCCATGGATCACTGAGAAACCACCGAAGAAGTAATATAAAAAAATAATAATATTGAATAACGGATAATTAGGTAAATTGTTTTCTTGACCAAAGAAAAATATAGTTGATTTTTTGTAAAAATTTTGTATTGCTGCGGCGGTGAGTATTTTCACTGCCTAGATTTGTTTTGCCTTTTGCAATGCACTCATTGCACACTGATTGGGCGGTGGTGACAGGAATGAACGTCAGGCAGACTATTTCCATGGAGAACACAGCGAACGATATGAATGATCTTTCGACCAAATACCTGGGACTCGAGCTGAAAAATCCGATTATTGTCGGCAGTTGCGGATTTACCGGCAGCGTTGCCAAAATAAAGGAACTGGCCGACAATCAGGCTGGAGCAATCGTTTTAAAATCACTTTTCGAAGAACAGATTCAAGCAGAGTATTCTGCTAATCTGGAAAGTTATAATGCCGACTACCCGGGGGCCACGGACTACATTCGGGAATACACCCGAGGCAATGAGGTGGAAACCTACCTCAAGCTCATCGCCGAGGCTAAAAAGGCTGTGGACATTCCTATTATCGCCAGTATTAACTGTGTCTCCTCCGCCGAATGGGTCTCTTTTGCCAAATCGGTTGAAAATGAGGGTGCCGACGCCATTGAACTGAACGTCTCGCTATTGCCGTCAAACCCCAAGTTGACCAGTGGTGATAATGAAAAGAAATATGTGGAAATCATTCACTGTGTCGGCGAGCTGGTTTCCATACCCATCGCCTTGAAAATGAGTCATTATTCGGCTGCACTTGCCGGTCTCATTCAAAAATTAAGCTGGATCGAGAAGATTGGCGGCTTTGTTCTATTCAGCCGCTATTATACCCCGGATATCGACATAGAAAAAATGCTCGTTAAATCAGCGGATATGCTCAGCAGTCCCGGCGAAGCCGGTAACCCCCTGCGTTGGGTTGCCCTGATGTATGGGCAAATCGACAAGGATCTGGTGGCGGCAACCGGGGTCCATGATAGCGAGGGTCTTATCAAACAATTGCTCGCTGGGGCAACGGCGGTGCAGGTTGTGTCGACAATCTATAAAAATGGCGCCGGGCGAATGCCCACAATGCTCGCTGGTCTCGACGAGTGGATGACCCGCAAATCATACACCTGTCTCGCTGATTTTCGCGGCAAACTCAGCTACGAGAAGGCAGCCGATGCCGCAGTTTTTGAGCGCACCCAGTTTATGAAATACTATGGCGGCATATCCTGATCAGGCTAAAAGACTGCAAAGGTGTACACTCTATATACAGAAGATAAAAAATCATTCCTGTACCTCATTATTGCTATCATCGGATATTTATGAAATCGTTGCTGACATTCCCGAAAGGCGGGGTCCATCCGCCTGAACGTAAGGCGCAGACCCAGGGGCTGGGTATTGAAGTTATGCCTGTGCCCGATGAACTTGAACTGATTCTCGGCCAGCATATCGGCGCGCCATGCCAACCGACGGTTGCCAAGCGCGAGGAGATCGGCGAGGGTGTCCTGATCGGCGAGGTGAAAAAAGGACTGGGCGCCCCCCTGCATTCCCCGGTGGCAGGAAAAATAAAGGATATCGGCAGTTCGGTGCATCCGGTACGGGTCAGTGCACCTTCCATCACCCTGACAGTGAAACACGAGGCTGAACCGGTTCGCTATGCGAAAGAGGCATGGCAACATCTTGATGCGGCGGAGCTCCTCGCCAGAGTCCACGACGCTGGGATTATCGGCATCGGCGGCGCCGGTTTTCCAACGCATGTGAAACTGAAACCGCCGGCCAATTCACCGGTCGATACCCTGATTCTCAACGGCGCCGAATGTGAGCCGTATATCACCGCCGATCACCGGGCAATGCTTGAATACTCTGCGGAAATCGTCGAGGGTGCAAAAATCATCCTGAAGATTCTCGGCATTAAAGAGTGTCATATCGGCATAGAAAGTAATAAACCCGATGCGATCCTGGCTATGACCAAGGAATCCGAACAGTCTTCCACCCCCGATGCCTCCGTTAAAATACGTACCCTGCAGGTGAAATACCCGCAAGGCTCGGAAAAACAGCTTATCCAGGCGGTGACCGGGCGGAAAGTTCCAGCCATGGCCCTGCCTTCGGCGGTCGGAGTGGTGGTGCAGAATGTCTGCACCGCCAAGGCCATTTATGATGCGGTGGTGTTACGCAAACCTTTGTACGAAAAGATTATTACCGTGGCCGGCAAAGGCATCGGCAGACCGGCGAATCTTCTGGTGAAGGTCGGCACAAAACTGAAAGATATTGTCGAGTATCTCGGCGGACTCCAGCCGGGCCTTTCGAAGATCGTTCTTGGAGGTCCGATGATGGGCTTTGCCGTTTCAAGTCTTGATGTGCCGGTTACCAAGACCACCTCGGCGGTGTTGTTTCTGACCAAAGATGAAATAGATACCAAACCCCATTCCCAGTGCATCCGATGTGGCTGGTGCCTTGATGCCTGTCCGATGGGCTTGGAACCGAAGGAAATCGCGTTGCATGTTGAGGCCGGTAGATCCGAACTCACCGAGCCGTTTGGGGTGTTTGATTGTTTCGAGTGCGGTTCCTGCGCCTATGTGTGTCCGGCGAAAAGGCCCTTGGTGCAATTTATTCGCTTGGCAAAAATGAAGGCCAAGCGACCGCAGTAGCGGCCTGAGAAAAATAAGTAGAGCTTTACCAGAGTGATTGACCCCGATAATCAGGGTCTTGACGATAACGAGGAGGCTTTGAGGAGAGTCGTGAGCAAACAGCAAGAGTTAGACGACCAGTCGGCTGCACCGGCGGCGATGTGGAAGGTTTCCACTTCACCGCATCTAAAGAGCAGTGAGTCGGTCGAAAAAATTATGTGGACTGTCGTGGCCTGCCTGGTACCGCCACTGGTTCTGTCGGTATTTGTATTCGGGATACAAACTCTCCTGATTACCGCAGTCTCCGTTATAAGTTGCGTGGCTGTTGAATGGCTGAGTCAAAAGGCCCTCGGGCGACCGGTGACCATTAAAGACGGCAGTGCGGTGCTCACCGGGATGCTCCTGGCCTTTGTCATTCCACCGGGGGTGTCGCCACTTTTACCGATTCTGGCCGCGGTTTTCGCCATCTATATCGGCAAACATCTGCTTGGCGGCATCGGCTACAACTTCTTCAATCCAGCCCTGCTCGGCCGGGCATTTCTCTTGGCATCATTCCCGGTGGCCATGACCTCCGCCTGGTTGCCGCCGGTGAAAAATCTGGCGATTTTCTCTTTCTTGGGTGGTGCGGTCGACGCAGTGTCGACGGCCACGCCGCTGGCTGTTATGAAGGAAAAAGGGATGGCGGCCTTTACTGAAGCTTTCGGCAGCGGCAGTGATCTTTACAGCAGTTTCTTCTTCGGCTGGCGTCCCGGCTGTATCGGTGAAACATCCGGCTTTCTCCTGATGCTCGGCGGCTTGTATCTGCTGTATCGAGGCTATATCACCTGGCATATTCCGGTTTCATTGCTTGGTACCATCGGAGTACTCACCTGGATATTCGGCGGTGCCGGGTATATGAGCGGCGATCCTCTGCTGGCTCTGCTTTCCGGCGGGGCCATTCTCGGTGCTTTTTATATGGCCACCGATTATGTTACCAGCCCGAGCAACAAGACGGCGAAGATTGTTTTCGGTATGAGCATCGGCGCCCTGACGGTTTTGATCAGAATGAAGGGTGGCTACCCGGAAGGTATCTGTTACGCAATACTTCTGATGAATCCCCTGAGTACCGTTCTTGATGGGTGGTTCAAACCGCAACGTTTTGCCCCGCCGATGGGAGGTGCAAAATGAAAAATATCATTACCATAGTCTTTCGTCTCACTGTTTCCTGTCTCCTGGCAGCGAGTGTCATGGGACTCTGCTTCATCTTCACCAGCAATGCTAAAAAGCATAATGGGCATGTTCAGGAACAGAAGGTTATCTATGAACTGCTTGGCTATAAAGGCGGGGCAAAAATTCCCGATTCGATGGCCCTGCACGAGGTGTATCGGTATGTTATAACCGGTGGCGATAAACAATCGATCGGCTACCTCGTGCCGCAAGGACATGGCCAGGAGAAGGGTTTTCTCTTTGTCAATATCGATCTGAATGGAGTGCTACTGGCAAGTAAGGCGGTGACACTCAGTGAGGTTGATGCCCTTGATCCGAAGGTTCGGGGTAAAGTCATCGAACAGGCGGCCGGACCTGGCTATGCGGTGAAATTCGCCGATCAGACCATTGTTGTCACCGATAACGGTAAACGTATTGCTTATCTTCTTGGCGGAAAATTCCAAGGCTTCAAGACCTTTGTCAACGTCATGCTGGCGGTCGATCCGAAGTTTAGCATCCTTGGCCTGGAGGTGCTTGAGCACGAGGAAGATCCAGGCCTCGGTGCTGAAATCGACCAGGATTATTTCAAGAACCAGTTCAAGGGCAAACCTTTTGAGGCTTTGAAGGCGATTGAGGTAGTGAAAGCCCCGCTCCCCGCCGACTATCTCGAAGCCCTGAATGGCAGGCTTGGTGAAGATGAGATCGTCAAATTCCGCGAACAATACAAGGATAAGGCGATTTATGCCCTGACAGGCGCTACCATTTCCAGTAAAGCCGTGGCCGAAGGGGTGAAGGGAATTGTCACCAAGTTTGCCTATCGCGTCAATGTGTTGGATAAGATCCTAAAAGAACAGCAGCTTGCTGTATCGTTTTAATATTTGTGAGAGGAAGTCGACGTGGCCAATGACAAATCTAGCATGCAGCTGATAACGCGCGGCATCTTAAGTGAAAACCCGATCTTTAAACTGGCTCTTTCCATGTGCCCGGCCGTCGGTATTTCCACCACGGTTATGAACGGGTTTATGCTTGGCGTCGCCGTGCTTTTCGTGCAGGTCTTTTCAAGTGTGACGATCTCCACCTTTAAAAACGTCATCCATCCGCGAATTCGTATCCCGACCTATACCCTGACCATTGCCACCTGGGTTACGGTCATCGATCTGGTGCTTGCCGCTTATCTACCGGAAGCATATGCCAAGATGGGAATTTTCGTAAAGCTGATCGTCGCCTTTGCCATTATCACCATGCGCCTGGAAATGTTCGCCTGCAAAGAGCCGATAAAAGATTCCTTCTGGGACGGCATGGGCATGGGCCTTGGCTTTATGATCGGCATGATGGTTATTGGTTTTGTGCGGGAACTGCTAGGTTCAGGTGCAATTTTCGGTTATGACGTTCTCGGTTTCAAGCCCCTGCTTTTCTTTATCTTGCCGAGTGCCGGATTCTTTGTGGTCGGCTTGATGATGGCCTTTTTCAATTGGATAGAAGTGTATTACAAACGCAAAAAAGGGTTAAAATGATGACGCTGGCAAATATTAAAATTATCGTCCTGGCGGCGCTGATCTTCGTAGGGAGTTCCCTGTCGGCACAGGCGGAGGGACTCATTGTCGATCAAACCTTTTCCGGCAAAAATCAAATCACTGTTAAATTTTCCGGCGCGGTTGACAAGAATATTGCAGAAAATATCGGCAACTACACGGTCTTTGAAGAAGCCGATCCGGATATTATCCTGGCCTTGGACTCGGCCACTCTTGGTAAAGAGGCAAAAAGCGTTACCTTGGTGTTTAAGGCCAATCTCAATACGGTGAAAACCCATGTTGTTACCATCAAAGGTTTGGCCGGGATTGATAAGACGACCTTTAAAGTGAGTAAATCGTATCTTGGCTATCTCTTTGGAATTTTCATTTCGGCGCTGCTCATCAACAACTTCGTTTTCACCAAATACCTGGGTCTTTGCGTGTTTTTTGGAACGTCGAAGAAAAAGAGCACCGCCAAGGGTATGGGCGTAGTCTTTACCATGGTTATGGTAGTATCGGCGCTGATGAGCTGGTTTTTCTTTAACTATATACTCACTCCGTTCAACCTCAATTTTCTCCAGATCGTGGTCTTTATCGGTCTCGTTTCCCTGACTGTGCAGGCTGTTGATACGGTCCTTAGAAAGGTCAATCCGATTCTTTTTAATTCCTTCGGGGTGTACCTGGTTTTGGTTATTGCCAACTGCGTTATCATTGCCGTGCCTCTGATTCTTGCCAATAACAATTACAATATTTTTGAGACGTTCATGCTGGCACTTGGGGCAGGCGGCGGCTTTCTGTTGGCCTTGTACCTGATGAGTTCGGTAAGCGAGCGTTTGCTGCTGGCAAAAATACCACCGACCTTTAAAGGGCTGCCCATCGCCTTTATTGTTGCCGGCCAGTTTGCCATGGCCTTTCTTGGATTTTCGGGGCTGCAAATATTTTAGTCCCTTAGAAAAAACTTCAGTATGTTTTTTCGTGAAGGGACTTATCCGTAACATCGGATAAAAACTTGGCCTTCTTGTTCTATTTGTTTAATCAGATTTTGTTTGAGAGTAAAAAGATATGGATCCGGAATTAATAAAATTGGCGTTAGGTGGTTTAGTTTTGCTTGGCTGTATCGGCCTTTTTTTCGGTATCGGCCTGGCTATTGCCGCCCATAAATTTGCGGTGGAAGTCAATCCGCTGATAGAGCATGTGGTTGAGTCCTTGCCTCTTGCCCAGTGCGGCGGCTGCGGATATCCCGGCTGTGAGGGGTATGCCATTGCCGTGGTCACCGATCCCGATGTCCCGCCGAACCTCTGTTTTCCCGGTAAGGAAAAGGTGGCCAACCGGGTGGCGGAACTGACCGGCAAGAAAATGGTGGCGGTGGAAGATCAGATCGCCGTGGTTCGCTGTTCAAGAGTTGAAGGGCGGGTCAGCCATAAACATGAGTATTATGGATTTGCCTCCTGCACTGCCGCCAACCTGAGCTTTGGCGGGCCCTCCTCCTGTCAGTATGCCTGCATCGGTTTGGGTGAATGTGCTGAAGCCTGCCCCTTTGATGCCATTGACATGGTGGAGAACTTTCCAGTCATCAATCCTGATAAATGTGTGAGCTGCGGGGTGTGCGTGCGTGCTTGTCCAAAGGCCATCATTGAGATTCAGACCCTTAAGGCGCGGGTTTTCGTCCCTTGTTCAACCAAGGATCTTGGGAAAAATGTCAAAGCTGTGTGCCAGGTCGGGTGCATTGGCTGCAAAATGTGTGTCAAAGCCTGTCCGGCAGGAGCGGTAGCGTACGAGAATAATCTGGTGAAAATTGATCAAAAGGCCTGTATTGCCTATGGGCCTGCCTGTGAGACCGCCTGTGTGACCAAGTGTCCGCGTGAAATATTCCGACACTATAAAGGTCGACAGGTGCTTGCCCGCAGTGGAATTGATGGTCTGAAGATGGCAGGGTGAGGCCAGGTAAATAAAAGACTCGGTTTTATCACGCTACCCCACTTCTGTTTTGGCGACCAACGGGGAGAAATTCTTTATGAATTTGCTCCCCGTTGGTTTTTCATCACCGTTTACGAAATAAGGTGCACCACTTTGTTACCGGTGATGAAAAAATGATGGGGGGCTGTCGCTATCAGTTCTTGAAATCCGTTGAGTCGAGATTGTATTTCTTACTCTTATACTGGATCGCCCGCCGGCTGATTCCCAGCAGCTCTGCCGCATCTTTTTTTATGCCTTTGGTTTGTTTCAGTGCTCGAATGATTGCCTCTTTCTCACTTTGATCCATAGAGAAATCATCCTCGCTTACTTGTAAACCGGCAAGTGGGTTTATATCCAGCTGCAGATCTTCGGGAAGGATCTGGTTTTTGTGGCAGAGGATGATTCCAGTGTGCAGGGCGTTTTTAAGTTCCCTGACATTGCCGGGCCAGGAAAGAGTCTGTAGCCATTGCAGGGTCTTTTCCGGCAGTTCGATATTAGGCAGTCCATTTTCTTTGAGAAAACTCGTTATAAAGAGGTGAGCCAATGCTGGGATGTCCTCAAGCCTTTGGCGAAGCGGAGGAATCTGCAGGGTAACAACCTTGAGGCGATAGTACAGATCCTGTCTGAATTTCCCCGCATCAACGGCAACCTTAAGATCGGCGTTGGTTGCGGCAATTACCCGGCAATCGACGGTTTTCTCTTTGATGGCTCCCACCTGGCGGATTGTTCTTTCTTCGAGAAAACGCAGCAGCCGGCTTTGCATTTCAGCTGAAATATTACCAATTTCATCGAGAAAAAGAGTGCCGCCGTGGGCAGCTTCAATGAGGCCTTTTTTGTCCTGAATGGCGTGGGTAAAAGAGCCTTTGACGTGGCCGAAGAGCTCGCTCTCGAGAATGCCGGGTGGTGTAGAGCCGCAATCGACAACGATATAGGGATTGTCGAGCAGGCCGCTTGCGTTGTGAAGAAGCTTGGCGATGCACTCCTTGCCTACGCCGCTTTCGCCGAGAATGAGCACGTTGGCGTTGCTTACCGCCACTTTTTGCAACATTCCATGGAGTTCCTGCATAGCGGCACTTGTGCCCCAGACAAATCCATCACCCTTGACCTGTTCCTGAACAGGATATTGCGGGCGGGCAAGAATCTCCTGAAGCTTTTTTACCAATTCCCGGCCATCAAACGGTTTGGTCAAGTAGTCAACTGCACCAGCCTGCACCGCATGAACAGCGTCGGGGATAGTTCCGTAAGCGGTGAGAAAGATTACCGGCAGGCGGGGATGGCTTGTCCGGGCGTGGGCCAGCAACTCCATGCCGCTCATTTTCGGCATTTTCATGTCCGAGATGAGAATATCTACCTTCTGATTTTTTAAGATTTGCAGCGCCGTGGGACCGTCCTCTGCCTCATGAACTACAAAACCGGCGGCGCATAGCCGAGCGTCAAGAACTTCGAGGATATTTGGATCGTCATCGACGATGAGAACATGCCTTTCCACACTCATAATGGTTTTTTCTTCTCCTGCAAGGTTTCGTCAATTGCCTCAAGTTCTTCCAGCTGTTTTTGCAAATTGTCAACGGTATTCGCCATTTGTGTGATTTTTTTCCGTTGATTGGCGATGACGTTATTTTTCTGTTTGGCTATATGGCTTTGTTCCTGGCGTATCTTTAGGATACGTTGGCCCTGAACTTTTAGGGCAGTGACGAGGAGATGGCGATTCTCAGTAAGGGGGATGTCGCCCTTTTCATCGTCCCATTTCACCAAGTTGTCGATGGCCTCGCTCATCTGACTGTCGGAGTAAGCCAGTACCAACTGGGTGCAGGCGAGACCATACAAGGCTTGGTTTCGGTCTTCCGGGGCAAGGGCGGTTTCATACTCATGTTCATATTCGAGGAGGGCATCGGCATAATTTTCGTTGAGAAAAAGCTCGTCTCCAAGACTACGGGAATACGGCCGTTCGTCGGGTGCGGGAGGATCCGCTGTGGGCGGCTGTGCGCATGAGCTGCAAATAACTGAAATTGCTATAAAAAATATGCAAGCCCGGAGTTTCAGCTCATTGAAAATGGGCGATGACATATTCATAAAGGTCAACATGGGGTTTTTATTCAAGAAAGTATTTGATTTCACTAGGAGGCTGTTCGAGAATGCCCTTTTTTGCCATATCTTCGTTAAACTCGAAAAAATTATCTTCGGAATATTAACTATATGCCTCCGGTAATTTTTTCGAGTTTGCCTCGATCTGAGAAAAAATTGCTATTCTCGGACAGCCTCGTAGGGGTGCGTGGGCAAGGTAAAGGAAAAGGTGCAACCCCGCCCTTTGTTATTGGCGACCTCAACACGTCCGCTGTAACTGGTGACAATCCGGCGGCAGATGGCGAGGCCCAGACCGACCCCATTCAGGTGGCCACGGACATTTTTAGTCCGATAATATTTGGTAAAGATAAGCGTTTTTTCATCATCGGCAATTCCCGGACCGGAATCGGCAACATGAAAGAGAAGGAATTTTTTTTCTCTGTCCCGTTCCCAGGTGAGTATCACCTCGCCGCCTTCGGGCGAATATTTGACGGCATTGCCGATAATATTGACGAATACCTGTTGGATTTCCTCCCGCACCCCGAAAAGTTGTGGACAGTCGCTAAAATTGCCCATTCTGATGCGCACCTTTTTCTTTTCAGCGGGTGCTGAAAAAAGGTCGGCGCAGGCAGCAACCACACTTGCGGTATCGAGATGAAGAGCGTTGGCCTTGCGACCATTCATTTCGAGAACCCCAGTGTTCAGTAAATAGTTCAGGAGTTTATTAATCCGTTTAATTTCGCTACTGGCGATTTCTAAAAATTTTCGCTGTTTGTCGTTGATGCTCCCCAAGACCTCCTCGACAATCATATTCACCGATTCATGGATGGATGAAAGCGGGGTCCGGATTTCATGGCTGAGAGTGGCAATAAACTCCGTCCGGATAGTTTCTTCGGCATTGAGCTGGCGGCTCATGTCATTGAAGGCAGTGGCTAGTTCATTGAATTCATCGCCACCTCGGAGGCGGATCGGCTCTTGCGGTGTATCAAAAGTAATCCCTCGCAATCTTCCAGTGAGGGTTCTGAGAGGCGAGAAAATGGCCCGGGAAATAAACCAGACACCGAGGCAGCCGACAAGAATGCTCGCACAGAAACCGACGAGGCCGTTTCTCGCATTTGTCCTGCTTGCCTCGGTCAGTTCCTGCAAGGCAAGTTCAATCTCCTGTTGATTTTGCCTTTTGGCCCTGCCGATTGCTTCCATCCACTCAGCCAGGACTTGGTCTGTGATCCATCTGAAGTTGTTCTCCGCAGCGCTGTCGCTTGCGGCAACTTCGCTGCGGTGGCGCTGATAGCCGACTGTCAGCTGCCGCCAGGGAGACTGGCTGTCTTCCGATTGCCTTAAAAGGAGGACAGCCTGCTGCAGTGCGCCTTCGAAGTTACTTCGAGACTTTTCGAAATATTCAAAATAGCGTTTTTTTTTGAGAAGGATGAGTTTTTTGCTATTGGCATCCATGTCGACCAGGCTGGCCTGGAGGATTTCTGTCAGCTCGGCGACCTTTTTGTTTGTGCTGACAATACGTTCGGTCGAGTCGACCATCCTTTGGACATTTGACAAGAGAACGAAGACCGTCCCTGAGAAGACCAGGAAAAACAGGAAGAAGATGAGAGCAAGTTTCTGTTTAATGCCAATTTTCAAAGCCATTGCGCCATTGGTTAGATTCGTATCTCGTCTGTCTCAGAGGACATCTCCCAGACGCATGACATTAGGCAACCATGAAAAGCGGAAAAAGCCATCAAGAAGATTTGCTTTTTGATGGTGGCAGTTGCGCTATCAGCGGTAGCCAACCAGTTGATAATAGCAAACCGTATACCAGCTGTCATCATGAGAGTAGTGGAACCTGTTATTTGCTTCTACCGATGACCACCTGTCGGTTCATTGTTCAACTCATGGGTTGTCGGTGAGGGCGAAACAAATTGCCTCATCAGCATGGATGACGGTGGTGTCGAAGAGTGGAACTTGGATGTGATCCTGGGTCACCAGCATGCCAATCTCCGCACATCCGGCAATGATGCCTTCATCAAAGCTCATAATAGCAAATCCTTTCAGGTTATGTATTTATAAGAAACTCATGGCCGAGGCCCAGTCAGCCAAGACCTGAATGCATCTTCGGATTGGCCGCCGTCAGAGATAATGGTCGGGTTATAGAAGGGATCGCCACGATACAGAAGATCGAACCATTTGCTCTGGAACCGGGCCTTCTCTTCGTGCAGAGTTGCTAGCGGCCATTGCCTGCGGCGTGTGAATCCCTCTGCTTTGATCGTTGCCTTGCAGTAGGGGGTAGAGATATTCTTTTTTCCCTGTTGATGCATGCGAAATGAAAAATCGGGAACGGCAAAAAGAAACGGAAACTGAGCCGAGTCAAAGCCGTCTGCGGCAATGAGCAGAGCTCTGCACATGAGAAAGAGGTCACCGCTGATGCCGACAACTTCCTGGGGGCAATGGCGGCCGTTCATGAGCACCGAACAATCGGTGAGAAAGCGGCTATAATACAATGGCGAAGTGACCTTATAGTCGGGAATAGGGGTGACGGCATCACAGTATTCGCCGGGATATTCGATTTGTCCACCAACCACGCCGACTTCCGGAGATTGGCCGTATTCGACTAGAGCCGACAGCCAAGAGTCGCTGGTAAGATCCAGATCGCCGCTGACAAAGGCGACGAGTTCGCCCTTGATGTCGGCCATGATCGAATGGAATTTTTCTGCCGGGCCCAGATTTTCCGATATACTCCTACAGGTCGTATCGATTCCGGCGGCGGAGGAAAAAGGATGAATCAGGGCAGGGGATGTTTGCTTCTCCATGATGATGATCAATTGCATAATCTTATACCCGGCGGTAGCAATAAGATTGTGCAACCACTCAAAGATTTCATCTTCCTGGCGCTGCCAGTTTATCACGAGGGTCACTGAGCTTTCCGAAACAAGAGATCTTTTGGCGCGGTAGAAGAATTTCCAGTCGGTGAACAGCGCTTCGCCGCTGATACCTCTACGGGTAAGGGCATTGGTGACACTTTTCCGGCCGGCTTCGTCGGCGTAGTGTTTCTCGTCATGATTGATGCTGGTAGAGGTCTCGGAGGCTCGCCAATGATAAAGGATTTGCGGGATATGGATTATGGCATCAGCCTGTTCGGAGAGCTTCAGGAAGAGGTCGAGATCCTGGGCGCCGTCGAATTCTTTGGCACAGCCGCCGACCTTCTCGTACAATGATTTTTTGGCCACAACACAATGGGTGATATAGTTGTGGCAGAGCAGCAGTTCACGGTTGAAGCCCGGCTTTCGGAAAATGCTGAATTGCCGGCCGTCGGCGCCAATGAGATCTTCATCGCTGTAGTACAGGTCGGCGGGGTCGCTGTTGATCCGTTCGGCGAATGTCTGCAGGGCCGCTGGAGCCAGTTCATCGTCGTTGTCGAGGAAGGCCAGATAGCTGCCTGTGGCAAGATCCGCGGCGGCATTGGTGGCCGCTGAAATTCCGGAGTTTTCGGTGAGGAAGACGACTTTAATTCTTGGGTCGGACGAGGCCCAGCTTTTAAGCAGCGGACGAATCTCCTTGTTGGTGCTGCAATCGTCGGCGAGACAAAGCTCCCACTGCGGGTAGGACTGATAGACAACCGAACGAATGCAGGTGTTGAGATGGGCAATCTCGACGTTATACACCGGTACCAGCACGGAGATGACCGGCTTGGTTGCAAGGTCATATATTTGCCGGTTCGGATACAGACCTTCCCGCAGGCCATTTTCCAGGAAATGTCGGAGTGGGGAGGCATCCTTTTGTCCTTCGAGATAGGTCTGTCGGTAAAACAGCGGATCAAACCAAGAGCAGGGTTGCCGGTCTTCGGTCTTTTGTTTACGCAGGTAGTGGCCAAAGGGATCGATACCCTCGACATCTCCGTAGGTTTTGGTATAGAAAGCGGCATCGAACAACGGTGACGGACTCTTTTTTTCGTGAAATCCGAACATAAAATAGTGGCTGAGCGGATCGAGGCCGAATTCACGGAGCCCAGGGGCTTTGTCGAGGTAGAATGCGGTGTCGAAATAAATACTTGGCTGTCTGCTCTCTGCAAGCCCAACTTTGAGGAAATGGTAGTAAGCTGCCCGTGGGTCGGGTGTGTACTGTGCAGCATCGGGGTATTTGCGGCAATAAAAATGAGGATCGAAATAGGGGGTTGGGGAATGGGGTGGGCAGCGGTTACCTTCTTCCTGAAGAAAGTGGGTGAGTGGATCAAGTCCAGAGGTATTGAACGCCGGATTTTCTAGTTTGTAATATGCCGGATCGACGAGATAGTTCGGTACAAGTTGTTGATACCTCCCTTTTTGAAGAAAGTGGAGGAGGGGATTTTCTTCTTTTTCGACGAGGCTCGGGCATTGGTGGAGGTAAAAGACGCGGTCAAAGAGTGGCCCGGGTCTGCGCAGTTCGGCAAAGCCCTTGGCGAAATAGTGGGCCAGAGGTTCCGCCCCCGAAGCGGCAACATCCGGGTTGTTCTCAAGATAATATCCGGGGTCAAAGAGACCGGAGCTCTGCAGCAGACGGTATTGGGGGGAAAACAACCGATAGCAGATGGAGGTCAGAAGCTGTCGAATTCGGGTGAGCATGGGGAATCTCGGACGTTGTAAGGTATTGGTTACAGGGCATATGGTCATTGTACCATCATGCCGCATGAGCGTCGAGGCGGATTTGTTGGCGGAAGAATGGGCGGTGTTCATCCCGGCGGTGGCTGACGAAGAGAATGGTGGAAAGGTTTTGGCCGGCTATCTCCGCCAGAAGATCAAGAAGGGCGCGGCGATTGGCGTCATCCAACCCCTGGGTCGGTTCGTCGAGGATGAGGAGTCTGGGGCGTTTGATCAGGGCCCGGGCGATGAGCACCAGGCGCTGCTCGGCAAAGCTCAAGCGCCGAAACGGCACCTCGGCTTTGGCGGAAAGATCTATCCAGGCCAGCCATTGCCGGGCGGTTTTGATCTCGGTACTTACCGCCTTGTGGTACAGGCCGATTGAATCATAGAGTCCGGAGAGGACGACCTGGAGGGCATTGCCCGGGATGCGGTGGTCTCTGTGTAGGGTCGGGGAGACAATACCCATATGTTTTTTAAGGGCCCAGATGGATTCGCCGCTGCCTCTTTTTTTACCGAAAATCCGCAGATCATTGGCATAACATTTTGGATTGTCGCCGGTGATGATGTCAAGAAGTGTCGATTTGCCGCAGCCGTTTGGTCCGGTAATAAGGGTGTTGTCACCGCTTTGAATTGTCAGGTTAAGGCCGCTGAAGAGTTTTTTCTCGCCATATCCGGCAAAACCGTTGCGTAGAAAAACCAGTTCTTCGTCGCCCTCCCTGCTTTTCGTTGACGACTGGAGAAAGGGGGCGTGGATAGGCGCATTACCAGCCTTGTCGGCGCGCATCAGTCTCTCTATTTTCGGCACTATCTGGTCTTTTGGCCCGGCACACACAAGACGCCGGTCTTTAATAATCGCCAGGTGACTGGTCCAGGCAGGGATATCACTCCGGATATTGACGCATACCATTACCTCAATGCCGCGTTCAGGCAGGTGCATAAGGGTGTGGTTCAATTCATGACAACTCCGCTCGTCAAGACCGTCGTAAGGATTCTGCAGCACCAGGGTAGCGGTGCCAACGGTCAATTCGCACAGCAGCAGGAGTTTTCTTGCCTGCCCGGAGCTGAGCTGGCGGTAGCCGAGGTCAAGGCAATGGGCCATACCAAAGGTTTGCAACAGGTCGAGGTGAGCCTCGGAGTTCGGCAGAAAGTCGCGCACCAGGGTGCCGGGGTCGGTTCTGTTGAGGAAATCACTGTTGTCATTGCGGATTTCTTTTTCGAACAACTCTTGCTGCGCACGAAACGACAGGATGGCCGAATTTTTGGGGAGATCAAGGATGTCTGCCTGACAATGCGACAACTTCCCGGAGAGCAGGTCGATAAAATGATCGATACCGGAGTGGTTTTCTCCTAAAATACACCAGGACTCTCCGGGAGTTGTGGTAAACTCATCGATATGCAGTTCTTGGTGCTGAAAGTTTCGAATGTTCATGGTGCAAGCTTACCATGCCAATGGAAAAAAGTAATGGGGGATGGAGCCTCGTACAACGACAAGGGTAATATTGTCGGTTGTCGGGCTCGTTGACAGCAGTTACTTTTTTATGGTAATTCTTGCCAAAAGGCTCAAAATTCGATGGGCCGAGAATATACTGTCGCGGACGGACTTACCCATGCGGAATTACCCATGAGCGGGAGCAAATGAAGATGAGCCTGGTTTTTCAGATCTTGCTGTACCTCTTGATTTTCTACCTTCTTTGCACTCTTTTTATGTATTTGCGCCAGGATTCATTTATTTTCTACCCGACTGCAGCTAAACATGAGGGCCAGAGTTACCACAAGGTCGTCGATTACCATCTTCAGCGCGGCTCGGTTGATCTCAGGGGTTGGTTGGTGAACCCCGGGTTTGTGCGTGAGAAACTGCTTATCTATTATGGTGGAAACGCCGAAGATGTGTTTCTCAATATTGAGGAATATCAGGGGATTCAGGCAGCGACCCTGTTCGTTGCCTATCGGGGCTACGGACCAAGCACCGGCAAACCCGGGGAGGCGGAGTTTTTTGCCGATGCATTGGCGGTGCTGGATGACATGGACAACACCTACGTGCCCAAAGAGATCTATCTTATCGGTCGCAGCCTGGGCTCTGGGGTGGCATGCCACGTTGCCGCGCAGCGACCGGTCCGGGGAGCGATTCTCGTTACTCCCTATGATAGCATTGAAAATGTCGCCAAGTCGCATTATCCGTGGCTGCCGATAGGACAACTTCTGAAACATCGGTTTGTATCGCTTGATGCTTTGCCTTTAATTCAATGCCCCCTGCTGGTGCTTTACGGTGGCCGGGACAGGGTAATTCCGCCCGAGCGGACGGAAAATCTCATCCGTCATATCCAGGGGGAAAGGGAAGTCGTTTTTATCGCCAAGGCAGACCACGGAACGATTGAAATGTACCCCGAATATTGGCAGGCCTTACTCAGTTTCCTCAACCGAGGTGCCTCGGCAGGGCAATGAGACCGGGGGATAAGGCTGATGCTGAGGCAAAAGACTTGATAAAGGCGATAGACTCGACAGCCATTGCGAGAGTTCGGAGAATCAGCTTGCCCTCCGGACGATTGGTGGTTTCAACTCGAGATATTATCATTAAATATAAGTATGATACAGATTATTTTCTCTTGCTCAAATAAATCAATAAATATTGGGGTGCAAAGCCATGACAGCAGAAAAAAGGCGATTTAGCAGGATTATTTTCAATGTTCGGGCAAGGCTCGCTGTGGGCAAAACAGTCTACACGGTTGAGCGAATAATCAATCTTAGCGTTGGTGGCTGTCAGCTGGAAATAGATGAACAGCTGTTGCCCGGGGAACCCTGTCAATTCACGATCTTTTTGCCCAGAATGGGGCCGGGAGTTGATGTTTTCGGGGAGATAGTCCGTGCCGGCAACGGCGAGGTAAGTCTCAAATTCACCAGGATTGATCCGGAAAATCTCATGCACCTCCAGAATATTATTCGCTACAATGCAGCAGACCCCGAGCTGATTGAAGAAGAAATTAAGGCGCATCCCGGGCTTATCTGAGCGGGCGCCGGGACTGCCTGCAGATCACCTCGTGACATCAGAGAATGATCCTGCGCACTATGATGTTGCCGACGGAATATCCGGCGCCGAAGGAACAGATGACGCCAAGGTCATGTTCCTGCAGGTCCGCATGGTGTTTATGAAAACATATAATCGATCCGGCTGATGCGGTGTTGGCGTAGGTGTCGAGGATGGTCGGGGTCACAGCATCGGTAATCTCTGTGCCGAGTAATTTTTTGCATATCAGCTGGTTCATATTGAGATTGGCCTGATGCAGCCAGACTCTCCGGAGATCGGTCGGTTCAATATTATGCTCTTTCAGGTGGTTACGGATGACCTCCACAGCAAGGGGAATCACCTCTTTGAAAACTTTCCGGCCTTCCTGGACGAACAACCTTTCTTTTTCAGTGCCTTGCTCCGGTCTGGTGCGATTGAGAAAGCCAAAACCATTATAAATGTTGGTGGAATATTGGGTTGCCAGTTTGGTTCCGACAATCTCAAAGACATCTTTTTTGCAGCAATATTCCTCCTGCTCGATAATCACCGCAGTACACACGTCGCCAAAGATGAAGTGGCTGTCCCGATCACGAAAGTTCAAATGCCCCGAGCAGATCTCCGGATTGACCATGAGGATTGCCCTGGCGTTGCCTCTGAAGATAGAATCAACCGCTGTTTGAATGCCAAAGGTGGCCGACGAACAGGCGATATTCATATCAAAGGCAAAGCCGGAAATACCCAGCGCCTCCTGCACTTCGACGGCAATTGCCGGATAAGGACGTTCCATATTGGAGCAGGAGACGATGACGGCATCTATGTCCGCAGAATTCTTACCGGCCCTCTGCATAGCTTCTTTGGCCGCTGCAACACTCATTTCGCATTGGATCGATCGCTCTTCTACCGATCGTTTCGGCAACCGTGGGCACATGACCTGTGGATCGAGCACCCCCTCGCGGTCCATGACAAATCTGCTCTTTATTCCAGAGGCCCTTTCAATGAACTCAGCACTGGACTCGGCAAACGGCTGGCAGGAGCCGGCGGCGATCGCATCCCGGTGTTCGTTGTTAAAATTCTCCACGAAGGTATTAAAGGAGAGGACAAGTTCTTCGTTGGAAATGGAAAATGGAGGTGTATACACCCCGGTACCACTGATGATAATTCTGGCCATAACGCTCTCGACTGGTGTATTGGAAAAAAGAAAAAGGTAATAGGGCAGCCGCTCTCACTGTGAACCTTGGATAATCGGCGATCTGCAACCGTTAGCCATCCGACAAATAGTGCCCAAACTACTCTTTCAAATTCTATTTTGCAAATTTTTCCCTGCGATCCTCGCTGATACCAGAACCTCTCTGTCAAAAAAGATGCCTTGTTTTTTCTTTTCTCTTCGAATATCTTATATATAGACGACTATCTTGTTCCTTGTATCTAGGATTACTTTCTGGAGATACTTAGAATGTCCGACAGCATAAATGTGTACAGCAAAGATTTCGCCATCCGTTTCATTCCTTCTTCCTAATCCGGCCCTGGAATTGATGCGGGCGAAAAATCGTCCTACCGTCGAGGCCATTGTCAGATGTATGCTTTGGATTCAGAAGCTCTCCGGAGCCCGAGCAATCGGCCTTGCCGGACAGCTCGGGCCGATATTCGAGAAACGCCACGGTATCCCCATGGTGCCGCCCTTTTACAGCAGCACCTATGGCAACATTTTCAGTATAC
>JBBQVT010000012.1:0-47518 GCA_038211245.1 Desulfobulbales bacterium
GAATTCTCTTTACAAATCTAAGATTAGCTGATTAAATCTAAGTAGTTACAGGGATCCCAACTGGTTTACACGCTCAAATCATTGATTTTTATATTAATTTTACCAATATTGCTACCGTCTTATTGTTTGAGATTCACCTTATTTTTAACATAATGTGAGTATGTAACTGTATTTTTTTGATAATGCATCCCAATTTGATTTTCAAAGACAGGAGTGAAGAATGAACAAATCAGAACTCATCGAAGCGTTGGCACAGGATATCAATATTCCTCATCGAGAGGCTGCGGCGATCACCAATACCGTAATTGAAACAATGACTGAAGCCCTCGCCAAGGGAGAGAGTATCGAAATACGAGGCTTTGGGAGTTTTGTGATCAAAGAATACGGTTCATACGAGGGCAGAAACCCAAAAACTGGAAGGAAGATTGAAGTAAAACCAAAAAAACTTCCTTTTTTTAAAGTCGGGAAGGAACTGCGAGAAAAAGTCAATACTGGTAAATAGACTTTTAAAAGCAATTCAAAGACCAAGAGCGCCCTCTAAACCGCTTTCTTTTGGGGGCGCTGCCTCCTGGCCTATAAAACTGAGAATTGCTACCCCGCTATAATTCCCCCAACCAGGTCATATACTTGGGCGTCGGTGATGGCGACTGACACAATATCTCCAGGGCTGGCAATGCCGTCATTTATCAAGACACAGCCATCAACCTCAGGAGCTTGACACCGAGTTCTTCCCTGCAAAAGGAGTTCTGTTTCATTGCTTAAACCTTCTACTAAAACTTGCTCAACCCTACCGATATATTTTTTCTGGATTTTGGCTGAGATCTCTGCCTGAACAGCCAGAAGGTAGTCTACCCTCTTACTTTTAATCTTTTCCGGCACCTGATTGGCGAATTTTTCTGAAGGTGCACCTTCTTCATTGGCATAGGAAAAAACTCCAACATGATCAATACGAACTTTTCGTAAAAAATCTTCAATCTCCATAAATGCTTTTTCACTTTCCCCTGGAAATCCAACAAGGAAGGTGGTGCGAATCGCGATGTCCGGAATTCGAGAACGAATCCTTTCAACGACTCTCAAAAGCTGATCTCCATTGTAGCGCCTATTCATTGCCTGCAAAATGCCGTCATTCACATGTTGCATGGGAATATCTAGATAAGGCATAACTCTTTCATTCATCGCCATCAGTGTCAGCAGATCGTCGGTCACACCGGTGGGATAGAGATACATGAGCCGCAACCAAGGGATTGTAGTCTGTTCGAGCAGTTGCCGAACCAGGTTTTCAAGGCTGGTCATATTATTCAGATCTCGCCCGTAAGCGGTGCTGTCCTGGGCGATTAAAGAAAGCTCTTTGACTCCTAAACTTTCGAGTTTTTTGGCTTCCCGCACAAGGTCTTCAACGGTTCTGCTGCGAAGTCCACCCCTGATCATCGGGATCATGCAATATGAACAGCGGTTGTTGCAACCTTCGGTGATTTTCAGCCAAGCCCGATAGGGTGGAGTTGATATCACTCGTGGGGTTTCATTGGTCATTAAATAACGATCGGGGAGAATTATACGTTGCTTGAAGTCTCTTGTATTCAACCGCTCAATAAGTGCTGCAATTTCCCCAGCCCCTTCAGTTCCAACAAAAAGGTCAACTTCAGGAAGATCCTCAACCAGCTTTTCCTTGTAACGTTGCACAAGACAACCAACGACCACTAGGCGCTTATCTGGAAAGCATTCTTTGATTTTTACTAATTCAAATATTTCACTAATGGCCTCTTCCACTGCCGCCTGAATAAAGCCGCAGGTATTTATAATCAACACATCAGCATCCTCTGGATCATCGGCAAACTGCCAACCACTTGTCGCCATAGAACCGAGAATGACCTCCGAGTCGACGAGATTTTTCGCGCAACCAAGACTGACTAAATGAAAAAATGCCATACCTACTCTCCAAAATTATTCATTGCCACCCACACCACATCCAGTGCCTTGGCCTTGGTTTCCAAGAAAAGGTCCGAGGCAAAACCTGGTCTCCATGTTTTGCCCCACAGCTCATCAGAGACAATCAAAACCGCAGCGAATTCGATATTGCGAAAACACGCCGCAGAGCAGAGAGCTGAAAACTCCATATCAACGGCGTCCACCCCATCCTTCCTATTAAGCTCTTGAAGCATCCGGCGATCCTCGCGGTAGACCGCGTCAGTTGACCACACACAGCCTGAATGCACTATCATATTATTGTTACGGAACGCCTTTTCGATGTATGAACGAAATATAGTGGACGGTGCCGCAGGTATCGGAAGTGGATAATAGCGTGACGTACCCTCACCGGCTTTCGCCGCATTAGGAAGAAGGATGTCACCAACCTTCAGAGTGCCGGCAATAGCGCCACACCAGCCAAAAAGGATAATTCTTTTCGCGCCCAGGGCAATGAGCTTTTCTATACTCATTACCGCCATGGGGGCACCGATTGCCGGGCCGGCAACAAAGAACGAGTGACCAGCAGCAACGGTCAGGCCAGAATTAAAGAGATGACGGGATTCGCCCCCCTGTTGCCTTAATTGCAGGTGGCACCGAGATGCTTCCGAGGGATTTACGAGCAATAGCCCGTTTTCAGGGAGGTTTCTTTCTTTTCTCCCCTTTCTCGGATGAATGAGAATATTTGCATCGATATCCCGACACATAACATACCCCAGAAAATCTGAACTTTGAAAAAAAAAGGGCCGCAGAATACTCTGCAGCCCTTTTCTCCGATCGACGAACGACCGTTATGCTCTCATCTTATTATTTTACAAGCGGGTTTGCATAAAGAAGAATAAGAGAAATAACCAGACCGTAGATAGCTACAGACTCAGCAAGCGCCATACCGAGAATCATGAAAACCATCAATTTCGGCTGAACTTCAGGATTCCTTGCAAGGCCTTGGCATGCGCCGTTACCTACAGAACCGATGCCGATACCAGCTCCTAAGCCGGCAAGACCAATTGAGAGGGCAGCACCAATACAAACGAGAGCGTACATGATATTTCCTTCCATTTTTTCTCCTTAAAAAGTTTTTGTGGGGTTTTGGCCTTCTTCTATATTATTTCAAAATTCGATTTTTCATTAATGGGCATGTGCTTGAGCTTGAGAAAAGTAGACAACCGTCAACAGCACAAAAACCATGGCCTGGACGACAGATACAAGAACACCAAGTATCATGATCGGCAACGGTGCAAAAAAACTCCCAGCAAGCATAAACAGAATAGCCAACAGTGTCTCTTTGGCCATTATATTTCCAAAAAGACGTATGGAAAGGGAGAGAAGACGGGCAAGATTACTGATCAATTCGATGGGAAGGAGCAGGGGTATCAGCCACCATACCGGTCCTATGAAATGCTTATAGTAATGCAGGCCGTGCTCTTTAAAACCGATTAGGTGGTGGGAAATCCAAACAATAAGGGTCAGAGCAAGTGTAGTATTAAGACTGGAAGTAGGCGACATAAAGCCAGGAATAAGTCCAATGAGGTTGGCAACGGCAATATACAATGCAAAAGTGGCGATCATCGGAAAGAACTTATCGGCCATCTCCCTGCCCATATTATCGGCAAAGAAATCATCCATTCCACCGATGACCAACTCCCAGAAATTCTGTCCTTTACCGGGAATCATTTCTAAGTTGCCAAGTGTAAGTTTGGACACAAAAAAGAGAAACGCCATTACCAACCATGTGTATGTCATATATGGTGCACACAGTTGTTCGAGAAATGTATGGCCAACAGGACCATGCGGAATTGGCAGTCCCAATTTTTCAAGGATAATCGAAATAAATAGTATCGGATGTTCCATAACTCCTTTTACCTCCTCCCTCTGAAGAAGTAGTGCCGGGCCACGTCCAAAGAGATGAAAGTGATCGCTAACACTACCGTTGACAAACCCAAAATCAAGCCAAAGATGTTAACCGTCTGACTCTGAATAAGAACCAGCAGGATAACACCTATAATTGCAAGTCGACCCCAGAATTTAACCAAATATCCCTTATTCCCTTGCCGAGCTTGCGCCTGGCGATCTTCAAGGGCAGGCAACGAGACCACCGAATGAATAACTCTCATCACTTCTGTGCTCGACACCCAGAAACTGCCGATAGAGATAAATCCTCCAACCAGCACCGCCCAGGCAAATTCGAAAGAAACAATAACCACCGATCCTAAGGTCAATACAACCAAACAAATCCAGCTTATAACCTGCATTTTCTGCAGCGTCAACAAATCTTCAGTCACTCAGCCCTCTTGTCCCCTTGTTTTGGCTTTTCTTGGTTCTCTTTATTCCGCCAAAGGATTTCAAGCAAAGTTTTATAACCGGCAGCAATGCCAAAGGCCAACCCTATAAATGTAAACCACGGGGAAGTTCGATCATCAAAGACCTTTTGATCGAGATAGATCCCTCCACCTAAGCCAATAATTATTGAGGCGACGAAGGTGAAACCAACATGGCCATAATTAGCCAGCAGTTGAACAAATTCTTTTTTCACATCCGACATTTTGTTCACTTGCTCCTTGGTTACAACAATTCACCATAATATAACCGAGTTTGGTAGCATGACTCCATACCAAAGTCAATAAAATTTCACTTTCCGAGGATTTTTTTGAATGACCATTCAGTCATTTTCAAAGCTTTATCAAGATCATCGTCACTTTGTGCCGCAGAAATAAAGGCGACTTCGAATTGCGATGGCGCAAGATAAATTCCGCCGCTGAGCATTTGTCTGTAATGTTGCGCATACCTTTTGACATCAGCTTGCATTGCCGATTCGAAATTGGTTACCGATTCTTTTGTGAAAAACGCAGTCATCATACTCTCCACGCGATTCAAATGAACGTCCATTCCCGTTCTTTTTGCAACAGCCCCAAGTTCTTCCGCAAACCAATGTGCCTTGGCATTGAGTCGTTCATAAAAGCCAGGCCGTTGCAAAAGCTTAAGGGTGGCTATGCCCGCCGCCATGGCTAGCGGATTGCCGGAAAGCGTCCCCGCCTGGTATACGGGTCCATCCGGGGCGACACAATCCATTATTTCAGCCTTACCTCCGTAGGCACCAACCGGTAATCCGCCACCAATAATTTTACCGAGGCAAGTCAGATCGGGCAGTATATTATAATAGTGCTGCGCGCAACCATAACCAAGACGAAAACCGGTAATCACCTCATCGAAGATGAGAATTATGCCAAGCTTGCTTGTCAGACTTCGAAGTTTTTCTAGAAATCCCGGTAGCGGCGGCACACAACCCATGTTCCCGGCAACCGGTTCGACGATTACACAAGCAATGTCGAGCGCTTGGTCCCTTAAAGTTTTCTCCAAAACCAACACATTATTATAAGGAATGGAAACAGTATGTTTTACTATATCTTCAGGTACACCAGGACTACCAGGGATGCCGAGGGTAAGCACTCCCGAGCCGGCCTTGACCAAAAACGAATCAGCATGTCCATGGTAGCAGCCGTCAAACTTAACTATTACTTTCTTCCCGGAATATCCCCTGGCAAGCCGCACCGCACTCATGGTGGCCTCGGTTCCAGAATTGACAAACCGAACCTTCTCAATTGATGGCACAGCTTCAACCACCATTGAAGCAAGATCTATTTCCGTAGGTGTCGGCGCCCCGAAACTCGTGCCTGAAGCCGCCGCCGCACCCACTGCAGCAACAATTTCGGGATGTGCATGACCTACGATCATCGGGCCCCAGGAACTGACGAAATCGACATATTCATTGCCGTCAGCATCCCAAAGAGTAGCACCGGAAGCCCTGGTAATAAAGACCGGGTCGCGTCCTACAGAACGACAGGCCCTGACCGGGCTGTTGACACCTCCCGGAATAACTTTTTTGGCCAGCTCAAATAATTTGCTGGAATTAGAAAAATCCATTCTTGACTCCTTTTTATATAAAACTCTTGCCGGCGGATTGAAAAGTCGATCTGCATAACGTAAGGTTCCCGGTAATGAAGGAATAAACTATAGCATGGAGTGTGTTTTTATGTCAAACACCCTCCCCTTGATTTCCAAATTATTATGCGCATTATAGACAGTCGAATTGACACCAACGTAACGACCTTGAGCCGAACACCTTTTTCTACTTGTCAGTCAATAGAGCAGCAGGTAAAGTTGGGAAAGTGTTTTTCAGTTTGAGGATACTGGCCATCCATACCTTTAAATTTTACATCCACTCTCTTCACTTTCTTGTCCAAAGGAGATACAAATGGCTAATGATAAAGTTTTGCAATTAAACGACGCGGAATTTGATACCGTTGTAAAATCGTCGCAACCGACGCTGATAGATTTTTGGGCGCCTTGGTGCGGACCGTGCAAAGCAATCGGCCCAATTATTGAAGATCTTGCCACCGAATATGAAGGGAAGGTCACTATTGCCAAAATGAATGTCGATGACAATCCGGCAACTCCTGGAAAATTCGGCATCCGTGCCATTCCAACCCTTATACTCTTCAAGGATGGCCAGGTTGTCGACCAAATTACCGGCTCTGTTGGAAAATCTCAGCTGGTTGCACTCATTAACAAAGCAAAATAATCAAAATATTCAGGCTCCTTTCCTCAGGCAGCATTGCCGTTACTACCGACAAGGAAACCTTTTGGTTATCAATGGAATTCTCTAAGTCACTATGAAAGATCACTACGAACTTGTAATTCTCGGCGGTGGCCCTGCCGGTTTGTCCGCCGGGCTATACGCTGCGCGTGCCCGACTCGATCATGTAATGATAGAAAAAGGAGCACCAGGGGGACAAGTTTTGCTCACCGACTGGGTTGATAACTATCCCGGTTTTCCTGAAGGCTTGACCGGTTTCGACCTGGTAGATAAGATGACACAACACGCCAAAAGATTTGATTTGAACACTGAATTGGCATGTGTTGTCGAGGCCGACCTGAGCGACGTAACCAAGAAGGTTCTTCATCTTGAGGACGGCGGTACTGTCGCCTGTGATTCACTTATTATTTGTACCGGGGCCAGTGCCAACTCTTTGTACGTTCCCGGAGAAAAGGAGTTACGCGGTAAAGGGGTATCCTATTGCGGTACCTGTGATGCCCCATTCTACCGGAACTTGGAAGTTGCTGTGGTCGGTGGCGGTAATACAGCCATCCAGGAGGCCGAATATTTGACTAAATTTGCAAGCAAGGTGACGGTAATTCATCGCCGCGAAAGTCTGCGGGCAACCAAAATAATCCAGGAAATTGCCTTTGCTAATAAAAAGATCGAGTTCCTTTGGAATAAACGAGTCACCTCCATCGAAGGGCAAACTGGAGTCGATTGTCTGCAACTCGTTGACAATGACGGCACACCTTCGACGCTGCAAGTTCAGGGTGTTTTCGTGCTCATAGGCGTGACTCCCAATAATGCTGGGCTTCCACTTGCGTTGCTCAAGGCTGATCAGTGGGGATTTATTCCCACCGACAGAGAATCACGGACGACAGTGCCCGGGGTTATGGCTGCCGGAGATATCTGCAGTAAAGACGTCCGTCAGATCGTTAACGCCGCCGGCGAGGGTGCTGTTGCAGTCCTCGCCGCAGAAAAATACCTGCAAAGTTTAAAATAACTTCGAAATGAGCCCGATGATGAAGTCAATATACAAAAAACTCCCACCCCAATTCGGTTTATTCATCTTGGCCGTCGGTCTGCTGGCTTTTATCAGCGGTTGCTCTGATTTTAAAAAAACTTTCAATTTCACATCCATCGACGAAGAGGGCAGCGAGGCGGCAAAAACCGATCTCAATTTGCCGGCTAAAGGCCTTTTAGCAAAAGGAATGGATGACTATAATGTCGGCAAATATTTTACCGCAATTGAATTCTTCCAAGAAATCCTCAACCGTTACCCCTTTAGCCCGGAAGCTCCCCTAGCGGAGCTGAAAGCCGCCGACTGCAGCTATCACCTGGATCGTTATGCGGAAGCACTGGTCTTGTATGAAGAATTTGCAAATCGCCACCCGACCAACGAAAGCATTCCTTATGTTCTATTTCAAAGGGGAATGAGTAATTTCAAACAGATCGATCGTATTGACCGAGACACTACCGGCGCAACAAAGGCAATCAATTTTTTCAAGCAACTGCTGAAATCCTACCCCAACTCACCCTACACCGCTGAAGCCAAGGCTCGCATTGCTGCGGCTGGCGAGTTTCTCGCCGACCACGAGTTCTTTGTAGCGGAGTATTATGTCAGGACGGAAAAATACGATCAGGCTAAGGTCCGTCTCAAGTACTTGCTCGCCAAGTATCCTGAAAAGGCAATAGCCGCCCAGGCCAAAGATTTGCTGGCGCGCCTGGAAGCCGGTGATCCACCAAAGTCGATCCTCACCTCCTGGCTTCCCAAGATCAATCTGGGAACGTGGTCGTTTACCGGACAAAGTGCAGCGGAAAACAGCTCTTCAACGGACTAAAAAGGTTGAATTTAATGGTGCTTGTCATTCATTTCGAATGAAAGCGAAAATTCCTGTCAAGCACCATCAAATTAACAAACCTTCGGTAAAAATCCAGTCATCATTGAGAGACACTTCCATTGCCCTAACCGGGCAGATAGGCACACAATGACTGCAACCGGTACATTTTTCCGCATCAAAGACTACCCCCATAGTTGGTCTTTGGATATAAAGTGCTCCAGAGGAACAAACCCCGGTACAAGCGCCACACTGAAAACAGTTTTTATCATCTCTGCGAATATGGGTAGCTAATCGCTCGATTTTCACTCCCATTCCTTTTAAATAATCGAGACCGGCGATCATATTGGCTTTCGTGCTGCCCTTCAGTTCTATGATCATAATGCCCTCACGCTGGAGGAGGATGTCAGCCTTGAGGATATTAAATTCAATGTCGTATTCCTTGACCAAACGGTAGATAAACGGTTGGTCACTGGTGTCTTTTGGAAATCGTAATATGTATATCTGAGTGTACATCTTGTTGCCCCGCTACAGATGGATATGAGTACCACACGCCCTGTCCAGCCCTGCGCAAGGTTGATGTGATGAGGAAGGACTTACAAATGTACTTTCCAGGCATGGTTATGGCAAGAAACTTTTCGATAAGATGACCTGTGAACTTTTTGTACCTCAGGTGAAGGCATAATAGGATATCCACTCAAGCTTTGCCCTATCTCCAGCCGGTAAATATCTTTAAAATTATACCAAATATCAAATATATGCATCCCAGCGCTCTCCTAACCCTTCTACAAGAAGTCCAACGCGGTGCCACTTCAATCGACAAGGCATTCGCAAAACTTGGCACCTTTCCTTCCGAACTAGTGCCCGATGCCTGCCTCGATCATCAACGACTCATTCGGACTGGAATTCCTGAGGTTATTTATGGAGCATCAAAATCTGCCGCACAGATCGCTGTCATTGCCGAAGCTATGCTGCAACAAGGTGGCCCGGTCCTGGCGACCAGGGTTGACCCGGAAAAAGCCGGCAAAGTGATAACACTATTGCCGCAGTTCCGCTATGTGGACGACGCAAGAATGCTCCTAGCAAACCCGGCTCCTACCGATGCAACCAAGTATAGAGGGGAAACTTTGGTTATCTCAGCCGGCACATCCGACATTCCGGTTGCGGAAGAAGCCAGGTTGACCCTTGAGACCTTGGGACATCCCGTACAAAAACTTTATGATGCCGGAGTTGCCGGACTGCACCGCCTCCTTGGCAAGCAGGATATACTCCGTCAGGCAACGGTCATCATCGTTGTCGCAGGAATGGAGGGTGCACTCCCGAGCGTAGTCGGAGGACTCGTACGCTGCCCGGTAATAGCTGTACCCACCTCTGTCGGCTATGGTGCAAGCTTCGGGGGTATTGCCGCTCTCCTCGGCATGTTGAACAGTTGCGCGCCCGGGATTGCCGTCGTAAATATCGATAACGGCTTCGGCGCCGCATGTATGGCCGAGGCGATCAATAGAGATGTGCACTCTTGAATCTCGGCAATTACATAAGAATCGACCGGTTTTTCCTAATATACTATGCCATAGCTTGCAAGATTCAGGCTTTGCGTTATAATCGCAAAGTTTGGCGGCAAGCGCTCTTTTCCACCCGCTTATCACTTTCTCATCCAGAAAACTTCAGGAAAGTTATATGAATACAACACTTAAAATTAAATTTGCTTTTCTCGTGATGGTCATCCTCCTCTCCTTCAGCACAGTCCTGCCCTCGTTTTACTCCGGCACCCCAGGTTGGTGGAAAACCTACCTGGCCCCCGGTGGACTGCGACTGGGCCTTGATCTTCAGGGTGGCATGCATCTGGTGCTCAAGGTCAACTTGAAGAAAGCTGAAGAAAATACCCTTGAGTTTGCTGCAAACGACCTAAAAGACGCCCTGGCCGAGCAATCTATTTCCGCCGTGCGAACCTCCGCTCCTTCAGCCGATACAGTCATTTATACCCTTCCCAATAGCGGCTCCATTGATACAGTCAAAAAAATTGTTGCTGATGATTTTCCAGACATTGATGGCAAAATCGAAACAAAAGAGGGGAGTTTTCCGCGTATTGTTTTGGCACTCAAGGGCGAAAAAAGACAATTCATCAAGAACCACGCTGTTGATCAATCTCTTGAAATTCTTCGTAACCGGATTGATCAGTTCGGTGTTGCCGAACCTGTTATCATCCGCCAGGGTGAAGATGAAATCGTTATTCAGTTACCGGGTGTTACAGATCCAGACAGGGCTCTCAAACTTCTCGGGGAAACTGCGCAACTCGAATTCAAGCTTGTGGCCGACGCGGCCGGTTTAAATCTCCGCGACATGATTCAACAAGCCAAAATCGCCAAAGAATGGCAAGAAGGAGAGAGCATGAAAAAGCTGAATCGTGCTCTCCAAAATAAACTTCCCGACAATACCTCGGTAAATTTTGAAAAAGAGGTGGACAAGACAACCAAAAAGGAAATACTGCTGCCGATCCTTCTGGAAAACAAGATCCTTATGACCGGTGATATGATTAAAGATGCCCAGGTCCGCATCGGTGGCAGCTTTCAAGAGCCTTATGTCAGCCTCGACATGACCAGCCACGGCGGCAAGGTTTTTGCCCATGTTACCGAGAGTAACGTCGGTCGCAGACTCGCCATCGTCCTTGATGAAGTCGTCCGTTCCGCACCGGTGATTAGAGATCGCATCCTTGGCGGGTCGGCCCAAATCACCGGCAGCTTCAGCCATGAAGAGGCGGCTGACCTGGCCATTGTCCTGAGAGTCGGAGCCCTGCCCGCACCCGTCGATATCATCCAAAAAATGAGCGTCGGAGCAAGTCTTGGCCAGGATTCAATTTCCAAAGGTATAACTGCCGGCCTATTCGGGACGATCATTGTTGTCGCTTTTATGATCATTTACTATCGACTTTCGGGGTTCATCGCCAATATCGCCATGGTGGTCAACATTCTCATGCTTTTTTCCGGTCTTGCGGTTCTAGGATCGACTCTCACCCTGCCTGGTATTGCCGGCATTATCTTATCCATAGGAATGGCAGTGGATGCCAACGTTCTCATTTACGAGAGGATGCGCGAAGAATTTGCCCTCGGTAAATCTATCCGGTCGAGCGTTGAGGCGGGCTTCGGCAAAGCCTTTCTCACCATTGTCGATGGCCACGTCACTACCCTGATAACATCACTGGCCTTGTTTTTGTTCGGAACCGGCCCCATTAAAGGTTTTGCCGTTACTCTTTCATTAGGACTTCTTTTAAACCTCTTTTCTTCACTGTTCTTTTCCCGCTTTGTCTTTGATGCGATCAATGCGGTGAGACCCTTGAAGCACATAAAATTCCTCCGTATTTTACATAAAACGAATGTCAATTTTTTGCGGATCAAAAACATTACCTTCGCTGTCTCCGGCATTCTGGTCATTATCGGCGTGATCGCCTGCATCCAGCTTGCCCGCGGCAAGGGTAACCTGGGTGTCGATTTTTCCGGCGGCTCATTGTTAGAGTATAAGGCGAGTACGAATTTCTCCATGACTGAGGTGCGAGAGGCCTTCCGAAAAAACGGCATGGGCGATATCGAGCTCCAGAAGGTTGAAAATGAACAACGGCTGATTCTCAAGGTAAAGAAATCAGAAGCCCTCATTGCCAAACTGGCGGACAAGGTAGGCTTAATACTTTCGGCCGAGCTGCCGGATAAGAATTTTAGCCTGGAAAGCGAGTCGGAAATCGGTTCCTCGGTCAGTTCATCGCTTCGCAACAAAGCGCTAGTCGCGATTTTGATGTCTTTTGCCGGAGTTATTATCTATTTAGCCTTCCGCTTTGATTTCAGCTTTGGCATAGCTGCGGCTATTGCCACCTACCACGATGTCTTCGCGGTTATTGCCATATGCTGGCTGATGGACATGGAGTTTACTCTCCTCATCGTCACTGCCCTTCTCACCTTGGCCGGTTATTCCCTCAACGATACGGTGGTAGTCTTTGACCGAATCAGGGAAAACACCCATAAATTTCCTGACAACAGCTTTGAATCCACGATCAATACCAGTATCAATGAAACCCTTAGCCGAACCATCATCACTGCTTTAACCGTCGTATTCACCCTTTTGTCTTTGTTGTTTTTTGGCGGTTCGGTCCTCCATGACTTTGCCTTTGCCCTAACCATCGGCATTATAGTTGGCACCTATTCCTCGATTTTTATTGCCAGTCCGGTTCTCACCCTGTGGAAAAAGAGCGAGGCTTAGGATTGGCATGACCGACATTGGATTTTTGCCGGAAAACACTTCCCGGATAGATGGCGATGATATTTTTTCTTTTGCCTGCCATCCTCAGGTAAAATGCTTTACCGAATGTTGTCGGCTGCTTGAACTGGCACTGACCCCCTACGACGTACTTCGACTGCGCCAAGCCACCGGGCTCACCTCGGAAGAATTGCTGGCAAAATATATCATTACCGAGCAGGAGCCCGGGGAGGCCTTCCCCAGGCTGTATCTGTCCATGGTCGATGATGGCCGGGCCAGTTGCGTCTTTGTCGACAAGGATGGCTGTTCCGTCTATGCGCACCGTCCCGGAGCCTGCCGTACTTATCCCCTTGGCCGAGCAGTGGCGCGTACCGACAGCAGTGTTCAAGAACATTTCGTGATTATGCAAGAGAAGCACTGCCAGGGGTTTCTTGAAGCCGCAAAACAGACGCCGAGAGGGTACAACCATGACCAGGAAGTAACTCTTTATAACCAATTTAACGATGCTGTACTGGAAATTCTCCAGCACCGGGCAATCCTTAATGGTTTCATTCCCTCGCGCCGGAATGTTGAACTCTTTATTCTGGCACTCTACAACCTTGACACCTTTCGCAGTGTATTGCTCGGGAACCGCTTGCGCTTCATTAACTTAAATAGTAAGGAAAAAGAACAACTACAAGATGATGAAAATTTGCTGAAATTTGGAATTTCCCTTCTGCGTGAACATATTTTTTCTCAGTTTTCACGATCATGACCATGACCACGCAAATAATGGAACAACCAAAAGTGCTGAAACTCATTGTGTTTGATTGTGATGGAGTCATGTTTGACTCAAGAAGGGCCAACTGTATGTATTACAACCACCTGTTGAGCCACTTCGCTCTGCCTCAGATGAGCGTCAGTGAAGAAGAATATGTCCATATGCACAATGTCATTGATTCGGTACGTCATATCTTCCGCCATTACCGGCAACCGGCACTGGAAGAAGTACACGTTTTCAGGCGGCAAGGCGACTACGCACCTTTTCTGCCCTACATGGAAATGGAACCCGACTTAGTAGCTTTTCTCGAAGAAACCAAAGGAAGATACCATCTGGCCATTTCCACCAACCGCACCAATACCATGATACCTCTGTTGCGGAACTACAAGTTGGAAGGCTATTTCGGCAAAATTATGACCGCCGCCACCGCTGTCAGGCCAAAGCCTGCCCCGGATGCACTTTTAGAAATACTCGACCACTTCGATTGTCAGCCGGAAGAAGCGATCTTTATCGGTGATTCGATCATTGATGAACAGCATGCTGCCGCCTGCAATGTTCCCCTGATTGCTTTCAAGAATCCTGACCTACACGCCAAATATTACGTTCGCTGTTTCATGGATATTCTGAAGCTGCCACCCTTAAAAGCTTAAGACTGGCAGATTTTTTATTCCAGTCTGCGATCCTGTTCCTCGTCGACTCGTTTCACTCCTTCCATCAGCAACATCATAAAATCGCCTATCTCGGCAGCTCGCATATCCTTTGGCGAAAGGCCGGTGGTAAATCGATAGATTCCTTTTTTTTCACCCAGAATTTTGAAAATTGCTTCCTCGTTTCTCAGGTTGCCATAGTCGGCATTGATTATACAGCCTTCTCGAAAGGCCACCTTGCCATGTCCCACGGAAAATTCCAGAGTGAGAATCCCTGTTTTCTGGTGCATGTGAAAGATTTGAAACAACTCGGCCGGAACAATTTCATCTATTCGACCGCTCATGCAGGATTCGAAATCCCGGGTGCGAGCGGCATTGGTCTGGCGTAGACGGGAAGCGAGCAATTGGGCCATAAAGGATTGTACCGCCGGGTTGTTGCCAAGCAATCGGCCAAAGACATCGCCTGCCACTGCCAGCACCCTCGATTTCTGCGTCGCCACAATTGTGGAAACCGCAACATCAGCACCGAGATAGCTCATTTCTCCACAAATCTCTCCCTCGGTAAGAGTAGCCAAATGAACACCTATATCGTCGACGCGGAGTTCCCCTTCTACCACAATATAGAGATTGAGGTTCTTTTCACCCTTCCGAATCAAGACCGTTCCTTCTTCAACAAAAATCTCATGAAGATGTTGCACGAGAGTGTTTAATTCGCCGGGAAGAATGGCCTGGAACAATGGGCTGCGCAAAAGATTTGAGCCGACCAGCTTTGCCGCCAATTCTATGGCCGCCGTGGCCCCTTCACCTACCGTTTGTCCCTGAACGGCTTCACGTCCGACCAGGGAAAATTTAATCAAACCTTTGCAACCACTGCAATTGAATATTGTTCCGGCATATTCCTCAAGGTTAACCGGTTGTTTTCGGAGGAATTTAAACAACAACTCAGTCATGTCGCGCACGAGAATGAGGCAAACTTCTTTCCCTTCCGGACAGGCAAGGGTTTTTTCTGAAAGCAGTAACCGCTCACCAGCTTTATAGATGGGGCAATTTTTTTCTGCGCCAATCAAAAAAACAGCGCTAAATGCTTTCATCGACACCACAAAAGAAACCGCCTTTCGGAAAGGTCCGGGACCCATCCAGCACTTTGGCTTCCCACACTATTTTCAGCACAAATCCGCTCCGCATTCAAATTCATTTTGTGTTGCTCAAATAAGTTGATATACTAGGAAAAATGGTACGCTATTTAACAACTTCTGCAAACATAATTTATGTCAGTTTCTCAAGAACAATTAGGCGAAATCCATCGGCAGTTGAGAGAAGTATTCCTTTCGCATCCGGCTATTTCAATCAAACCGGCAAAAGGAGATCCTCCTGAACAATATGAAATAACATATAATATTGCCGGATTCAGCAAGCCGGGTAGAGGCGAGGCAACTCTTTCGACAGGGCATAAGGTTGAGCTCACCATTCCGTTCGGTTTTCCACATTTCCCTCCGAGTTGCAAGCCCAAAAGTGACATTTACCATCCTGATTTCGATCCGGCAGCCATCTGCCTGGGGGATTTCTGGCAGCAGCATAGTCAAATCCCCGACCTCATCATTTTCATAGGAAAACTTATTAACGGCGAGAGCTACTCTACCACCAACGCCTTTAATGAAGAAGCTGCAATCTGGTACCAAAGCCATAAAGATGTTTTTCCCATCACCGAGATACAATGGCAGGACAGCCAAGAAAATGAAAGCATTACTTCCAAGGATGCAACAACGCAGATTGATACCATTGATGATGCTGATCTTTCTCCTGATTTTAATCTGCTCTCTCTCGACGATTCCTTGCCGGAAGAAGACCTGGCTTTAAATACTTCCTTCCCGGTCATTGAAACGCCTTCGGGAGCTGATATCGGCTTATTACAGCTATTAGAAAACCAAAAGAAATTCTTCAAACTTCGCCAAACATTAGGAAAGAGTGCCACTTTTTCAGACCAAATGGAAAAAATTTCCAACCATACTGAAGAAGAGATCAAAAAATCTGAAGAAGTATTTCGGGATGCAAAAAAAGCCGAAAATTTAGGAAACCTTAAAAAGGCAGCACGTCTTTACGAACAGGTCGGAGCAATAGCTACCGACTTCCCAAACCTCGAAGCAGACCAAAAAAGAGTAATTCAATCTTTAAAGCTCCTCGACAAAGTCAACCAAGCCCCTACCGCCGACCCTGCCAATTTTGATTTTTCTGATCAACTTGAAGACATTTTGCCTGTTCCTGATCTTTCAGCCAAAGTCATCGGGAAACGCAAACGACTCACTGTTTCAAACAAACAGCGTGATTCATTTGTTGGGAAAAAGGCTCTTGGCAGTAAACTTCTTTTTTCGCTTGCGGCTGGAATTCTTTGCATACTCCTCTCTACCGGTGGGTTGTATTATTTCATTGCCGTGCAGCACCTTGATGCGGCGCAAGTCGCACTCAACCAATGTACTGCGGGCATTGACAACGCTCAGTTTGATGGAGCGAAAAGATCCTGCGACGACGCCCTTGAAAAATTGTCGAGTGTTAAGTTTATCCTGCAATACCGTGTTAAAAAGCTACAAAACGATATTACTGAAATCCTTGGATCGGAAAAGCTATCCCAGGGTCTTGCCGGAAAAACTTTCGTGGATGGCAAATACCTTACCAAAAAAGATGCCGCCACCGTCTTTACTTATAAACAGTTGCTGAAAGAAGGTGAAGACTTTTTCGACCAGGAGGACTGGACACAAGCAGAAGATCGATACGTCAAGATTACAACCATCACCGACAAGAGCACTCTCTTTTCTGAAGCTGCCGTTGATGAAATTAAAAGCAAACTTAATTTCATTCGTTTTAGCTTGGTTTTTAGCTCTGCCAACACTTTACTTTCAAAGCAAAAATGGCAGGAAGCGGCCGCAGAAATCAAAAAAGCTGAAACCCTTCTTGGCGCTCTACCGGAAAAAGATAAACACCGCTATGCTCTCGAATTGAGTTCTGCTTTGGTGAAATGTAATTTTGAAGAATTTCGCAAGCAAGGAGATGATTTTTTCTCTAAGGCAGATTGGCTGAACGCCATTTCTTCGTACAAATCCGTGCTGCCAACAGAAGAAGATGCTAAAGTTGCACCGCAGGATACTTTAGCCACACTCCGTGAAAACATCAGCCGCGCTGAACTCTATGCTACCATCGATATGGGAAATAAGGCTTTTATATCCGGAGCCTGGGATGAGGCAATACAGGAATATAACAAAGCAGGTTCGATTCTCACCGCCAATCAAGGTAGTATGAATTTGGCCGACACCCAATTAACTCGCAAGAAAATCGACAGAATTATCCTGCAAACAACAATAATACGAGACCGCCAAGCAGCCAAAACCCTGCAGGACGACAAAAAAGACCTTCCGGCTGCGAGAAATACTTATCGGCGGATGGTAGCAAATATCACTAACAGTAGCTTTGCAGCTGAACCGGAATTTCTCGAAACCAGAAAAACGAGTATTGCAACCATCCAGGAACTTGATGAGAAAATCTATAAAGCCGAGAAAGAGCAGTATTTGAAAGAGAGTTTTCGCACTCTTTTTGTGGCGAATTACCCGACTGCCATTCCCGAGAATCTCAACAATCCTATAATCACCTACATTAAAGAGGCGGATGGCAAGATGATCTTTAAAATGCAATGCACCGAGACCGGTCAAGGCCGACCTCTGGCCCTTGTTATGTTCTATGCGTATGATAAAGGCAGCAATCGATGGGATTTTTTTTCCGAGAAACAATAATCTTGCTGGTGTTTAAACAAGGAAGCGAAATTCTCCTTTGCCCAAGAGATTATGAAGATGCAAAAGACCCAAAATTGTACCGTCATCATTTATTATCGGCAAGGCGGTGATTTCATGGGTCTGCATTATGCTCAGCGCATCCGCTGCGAGCCTCGAACTGTCAATACAGATTGGGTTTTTGGTCATCAACTGCGCAGCGTTTAACTGGGAAATTACCTGAGCCCCAACGAAAGCCCGACGAATATCGCCATCGGTAACTATTCCCAACACTTTTCTCGCGTCATCAACCACCAGAACAACCCCAATATTTTTGTCGTTAAGGACCCTTAAAGCCTCGGTTGCTGAGGCATCAGGTGCAATTGCCGGGATGTCCTTGCCGGCTAACATCACCTCAGTCACCCGCACCTTCAATCTTTGCCCAAGGCTCCCACCCGGATGATTCAGACGAAAATCCTCCTTCTGAAATTTTTTCCGATTGAGCAGAACTACCGCGAGAGCATCTCCCATTGCAAGAGTGGCGGTTGTGCTGGCTGTTGGAGCTAAGCCTAAAGGACAAGCCTCTCTTGGAACTCGGATATCCAGCACAATGTCTGCGGCTAGGGCTAAAGCTGACTTTTCCTGCCCGGTCATTGCAATGATTCTATTGCCTCGTTTTTTGAGAGTAATAAGTAAGCCATTCAATTCGGCGGTTTCACCCGAATAGGAAATGGCGAGAATCACATCTCCAGGCATCACCATACCGAGATCGCCGTGCATTGCTTCGACAGGATGCAGAAAAAACGACGGAGTTCCAGTACTGTTCATGGTAGCCGCAATCTTTTGCCCAATAATTCCCGATTTGCCTATACCGGTAATGACCACCCTGCCCGGACCGGCAAGAATAATGTCAATAGCCTTAATAAAATCTATACCAATACGCGCACGTATCGCTGCCAGTCCCTCTTCCTCAATACGTAGCACTTCTCGTGCATCTTCAATAGACATTCTTTGATTCCTTATTTTTGAAACTCGTTTTCTCTGTGCGCCACCGCTTATTCAGTATGCATTTTTCAGATCTTAGAGAAAAATGATGGGTAATTGTTTTCGAGTTTCGCCATCATAATCATAGTTTTTCGGCAGTGCAAGCAGCACTGCCGAAGACGACTCAAGGCAGAATAAAAAGATGGCCGCCTTGACATGGGATAGCTTTCATCCTATTTCCTTCGCTTTTTTCCTTACTTTTTTTAAATCTGGTGTATAATAAGCGGTTTTATAATGTTTCACAATCACCCAACCTTTCCATTTATTTTGTGGAGTTCTCTCATGTCAGATTATCTTTTTACCTCAGAATCCGTGTCTGAAGGCCATCCCGACAAAGTTGCCGATCAGATCTCCGACGCCATCCTCGACGCCATTCTCAAACAAGACCCTTTTGCCAGGGTCGGTTGTGAAACTCTCGTCACTACCGGAATGGCGGTTATTGCCGGGGAAATTACCACTTCAGCCTGGGTTGATATGCCTGACGTTGTCCGCCAGACTATTAAACAAATAGGCTATAACTCCTCGGAGATGGGCTTTGATTGGCAATCCTGTGCGGTCATTACCTCCATTGACAAACAGTCACCGGACATAGCCCAAGGTGTAAATGAAGGTACTGGTCTTGATCTTGAGCAAGGTGCCGGCGACCAGGGACTGATGTTTGGGTACGCCTGCAATGAAACCGAAACTCTCATGCCGATGCCGATTGCCTTGGCCCATAAACTTACAAAACGCCAGGCAGATGTGCGCAAAACCAATATTCTTTCTTGGTTGCGTCCTGATGCAAAAAGCCAGGTTACCATAGAGTATGTTAACAATGTTCCCTCAAGAATTGAAGCTGTCGTCCTTTCTACGCAGCACGATGCCTCAGTCAACTACGCTGATCTTAAAGAAGGCGTCATGGAAGAGATCATCAAACCGATCCTGCCTGCCAAGATGATTGATGCCAATACCAAATTTTATATCAATCCCACCGGTCGATTCGTCATCGGCGGCCCGGTCGGAGACTGTGGCGTCACCGGTCGAAAAATTATTGTTGATACGTATGGTGGCAAAGGATCGCATGGCGGCGGTGCCTTTTCCGGCAAAGATCCTTCCAAAGTTGACAGATCGAGCTCCTACTACGGGAGGTATGTCGCTAAAAATTTAGTTGCCGCCGGTCTCGCCGATGAGATTGAGGTGCAGGTTGCCTATGCCATTGGTATCTCGCAACCTGTATCTATCAATGTCAACAGCTTTGGCACCGGGAAGATCTCCGACGCAGAAATCAAGAAACTCATCACCACACATTTCGACCTCAGACCCAAGGCAATTATTCAACAGCTTGACCTTTTGCGGCCAATCTATCTTGCTACCGCGGCTTATGGCCATTTTGGTCGGGAACTCGATGACTTTACCTGGGAAAAGACCGATAAAGCGGAAATACTACGTGATGCTGCTGGCCTTAAATAATTACATTCATAATTAAAGCATTATTCAAAGTTGGAATCGAAGAATGGAAAACAATACAATGACACAAACATTTACTGATTACAAAGTCGCTGATATGGCTCTTGCCGCGTGGGGACGGAAAGAAATAGCCATCGCTGAAACCGAAATGCCCGGTCTTATGGCTTTACGCCAAGAATATCGTGACAAGGCCCCCCTCAAAGGCGCCCGTATCGCCGGCTGCCTGCACATGACCATACAGACAGCAGTTCTCATGGAAACCCTGGTTGAGTTAGGCGCCGAGTTGCGCTGGTCCAGCTGTAATATTTTTTCGACCCAGGATCATGCCGCCGCAGCCGTCGCTGCTGCCGGCATTCCAACCTTTGCCTGGAAGGGCGAGAACGAGGAAGAATTCTGGTGGTGCATCGACCAGACAATTTTTGGCCTGAACGATTGGCGCCCCAACATGATACTTGATGATGGCGGTGATCTCACTTTGATACTCCATGATAAATACAAGGACGAACTGACCGCGATACGTGGCATCAGCGAAGAAACCACCACAGGAGTGCACCGCCTCAACGAAATGGCTAACGCCGGCAAACTGGCCTGTCCAGCCATAAATGTTAATGATTCTGTGACAAAATCGAAATTCGATAATCTTTATGGCTGTAGAGAATCCCTCATCGACGGGATAAAACGCGCCACCGACGTGATGATAGCTGGTAAAAACGCCGTAGTGGTCGGTTATGGCGATGTAGGAAAGGGCTGCGCCCAGGCCTTGCGAGGCATGGGCGCAACGGTTTATATCACCGAAATTGATCCCATCTGCGCTCTTCAGGCAGCCATGGAAGGCTACAGAGTCGTGACCATGGAAGATGTTGCGCACCTCGGCAATATCTTCGTCACCTGTACCGGCAATTTACGGGTTATTACCCGGACGCATATGGAAAAAATGCCCGACCAAGCTATTGTCTGCAACATTGGCCATTTTGATTCAGAAATCGACATAGCGGGAATCCGGGATCTGCCATGGGACAACATCAAACCGCAGGTTGACCACGTCATCTTTCCTGACGGAAAAAAAATAATCGTACTGGCTGAAGGTCGCTTGGTGAATCTTGGCTGTGCCACTGGGCATCCGAGTTTTGTCATGAGCAACTCTTTTTCCAACCAGGTTCTGGCGCAGATCGAACTCTGGCAAAATTCCGGGAAATATGAGAACAAGGTATACTTTCTGCCGAAACATCTTGATGAGATGGTAGCCAAAATGCATCTGAAAAAAATAGGTGCAAACCTCACCCAACTGAACAAAGAACAGGCCGATTATATAGGCGTAGCAGTCGACGGTCCGTATAAACCGGAGTATTATCGATATTAGGAGCAGCTTTTCTAGCATTTTCAATAAAACCGGTAAATGTCTGGATGTCTGCCTGCATCTACCGGTTTTTTATTGCTTTTCCAGCAAGCCTGACATCACCTGACAAAACTGTGTGTATTCGCCCGTCTAAAGCCTTCACATGAAGTTGCCCCTCATCATCCGGTCCCAATGACACTCCGGTAATTATTTTTCCGTCGGCCCCTACACATTCCATGCGTTTACCTAACAGAAAATCGCGCCTTTCCCAGGCTGCAAGAATCGGCTGAAAACCGTCTTTATAGAAAATCTCCAGCAGTTGCAGTATTTCGTCGCGGAGAGATAAGAAAACTTGCGAAGCGTCAGGACAGGATCCTGTCTGAAGAAAAATGGATGTAACCTTGCCGTGCAGATCCTCCGGAAAATCCTCCAAAGAAGCACTGAGGTTCAGGCCGATCCCGATAACGGCGAATCGCTGCGCTTCCGGCTCATTCAGAGCTGAGGATTCAGTCAATATTCCCCCGCACTTTTTGCCATCTAAGAAGATGTCATTCGGCCATTTAAGCTGTGAGAATCCGCCTGCAATGCGATCTACCGCCAGCGCAACTCCAAGGCCTGCCGTCAGAGTAATTTTGGGAAAGTCCTGTATTGCAAGTCTCGGTCTGACAATAATTGAACAATAGAGGCCTTTACCGGCTACTGAATGCCAGCTCTTTCCCAGTCGGCCTCGGCCTTCTGTCTGATTGGCAGCGATAACAGCAGTGCCGTGTGGAGCCCCATTTTCGGCAAGCTTCTTGGCAAGGGAGTTGGTTGAGGGGACGGTGTCGAAAGAATGGATGGGATACATTGCAAACAAAAAAAAGCATAAGGAATATTCTGCCTTATGCTTTTTGAAAAAAACGGGTTTGATTATTCTACATTGCCAATTCCGCCTGAGCCTTCTTCATTCTTAATACGGCCAGGGATAGCGTACATAGTGGTTGAACCGGAAGACCAAAACATCAGTTTTCCTTCCCGTACCATTTCGTTGGCTACGTTTTTCATATCTCTAGGCTTGGTGTCAGGATCACAGGCATAGAAATCTTTGATATACAGCTGCGGCTTTGGAGACTTGGTCGCTTTCTCCTCGATGGCCTTTTTCAGTTCTTCTTTACTAAGTGCCATAATTTTACTCCTAAGTAGGTTGAAGAAGAAAGCATCAATGGACCAGGCAATTACTCATTGCCTGGTCCGCAAACAACATTCTTGTCTTACTACTTGATATGACTGGTGAACTTAAACTGGGTAGTGGTTCTCCAGGTGTCATAGGCAAGACGATAGTCATCGATGCTCTTATCAGTGAAGGGGATATCACATTTCTCAAAGAATTTTTCCCAACCGATCCTTGCCGCCCATTCACCAACACGCTCGTATTTTTTCGCATCGGCGGCATAAGCAACCAGGATTTTCTTGACGGCGGCTACGGTTTCCGGCCAACGTGGAGTAGTATTCGGCAAGAAGGGAATGACGAGCTTCGAGAAGGTCGGAGCACTGAGTCTGTTGGATACCTTACCGCCTACCAGAATGGCAATACCGTCACCTTCCGGATCAGCAAGAGGCATGGCAGGACACATAGTGTAGCAGTTACCGCAGAACATACAACGCTCAACAGTAACCTTAACCGTTTTAATCTCTTTGCCATCTACCACTGCTTTTGCGGGCTTAACAGCACCCAGCGGACAAGATGCGATGGCGAGCGGAAGCTCACATACGCCGGAAATCCGCTTATTGTCGATCATCGGTGGCTTGCGGTGAATACCAAGGATGGCGATATCGGATGCATGGACGGCACCACACATGTTCAGACAGCAGGCAAGAGCAATACGCACCTGTGCCGGCAAAGTCATGGAGGTGAAATAGTCAAACAGTTCATCCATAACCGCTTTTACAACACCAGAAGCATCGGTAGCGGGGGTATGACAGTGTACCCAACCCTGGGTATGAACAATATTAGTTACGCCTGCGCCGGTTCCGCCGACTGGAAACTTGTTACCTCGACTTGCAAGGGTATCAAGAAGCGGTTGTACCTTGGCACGGGAATCAACCATGAACTCAATGTTGTTCCGAGTGGTGAAACGCAGGAACCCATCGCAATGTTTATCCGCGATCTCACAAACTTCACGAATATATTCGACAGAAACCAACCGAGTTGTGCCAACCCGTACCGAGTATACCTCATCGCCGGTCTCCGACTTGTGCATCAAAACCCCGGGCTGAATGATCTCATGCCACAACCACTTGCCTTTATTGGCTTTGATGACTGGGGGGAAAAACTGTTCATAATGGGGTGGGCCAAGATCTGAGATACGGCCTTCCATTGGTTTTTGCGGATTGTAACCCATGGCAATTCTCCTTATTTCTAATATGAATTATCAGCTCAAATTATAACAGCATTAGGCCTTGTGTTTGGCGCGGAATTCGTCGATATCACGTTCAAAACCGCCTTCAACCTCTTCCTCTTTCCAGAAGATGTAGGGGTTACTACGTGGCTCTTTAATATGCTGTGGAATGGGAGTAACGCCCATAACTGAGAGGAAGGTCGGCAAACCAACACGCTGCATGGTTTCACCAACACGCTCACGATTCTTTCCGACTTCCATCCACCAGTCCCAAACTTTTTCGATGAATTCTACCAATTCCTCAAAGTCGTTGTCTTTGGACATTTTGACGAAGGGTATGATCAAAGTTGCGAACTGGGCACCATCAAGGATTGGGGCTTTAGCGCCGACACAAAGGGAAGCACCTTTATCAAGACCGGGACGTAGGGCTCGGGGCATGACGTTTATACAGTGCATGCAGCGGGTACATTCCTTGTCGTCGATTTTCAACTCTGCACCTTCCAGCCACATACACTGGGTCGGACAGAGATTGATAACTTCTTTGGTTATATCGAACTTACCCCAGTCTCTGCCACTGTGGGCCCCACCGTTGGCGGGATAGTTGCCGGCGACATACTCTTTGACCGCTGCCTGATCGATGCGAATTGCATCTCTCCAGGTACCGATAACGGATATATCGGAACGGGCAATGGAGGCAACACAATCGTTCGGGCAACCGGAGAATTTGAACTTGAATTTATACGGGAAAGCAGGACGATGGATTTCATCCTGATATTTCAACGTCATTGCATGACATGCTTCCTCAGTGTCATAACAAGACCATTCGCAACGAGACTCGCCAATGCAGTTGGCTGGAGTACGCAGGTTGGAGCCCGAGCCACCAAGATCCTGGCCCATGTCATGGGTCAGATCCCAGAAAAAGGGCTCAAGATTCTGGGTGCGGGTACCAAGAAGAATAATGTCACCGGTTGAACCGTGGAAGTTGGTCATACCGGATCCGTACTTCTCCCAAAGAGCCATCAACTGCCGAAGATTGGCACTGGAATAATACTTTGAAGCAGGCTGAGCAACACGAATGGTGTGGAAATGTTCAACACCAGGGAATAACTCAGGAACGTCGGCGTAACGTCCAACAATACCGCCACCGTATCCAAAAACACCGACGATACCGCCGTGCTTCCAATGGGTGATCCTGTCTTTGTAGGACAGCTCCAGGATACCAAGAATATCCCAACACTCAGGCTTGGTTTCCGCCTGGCGCTTAATGTCGGTCACGAAGCTTGGCCACGGGCCACTCTCCAATTGGTCCAACAAGGGCGTCTCACGTTTTGCCATGATTTCCTCCTTTAAATTACTGTTTATACTACAACCTTAACCAAACTCTTTACTCAAAACCGGGATTCAGCCTTCGGCTTATCTTTTTCATCGTAATCATTGCTCCATCTCCCTGACACATTTGATGTATGCTACGGAATAGCGAAACAAGATTATCAATTTCCTGAATTAGGGTGCCAGAATAGCTGTGCAAGATGCTTTTGTCAACAAAAATCCTTTTGACAACAAGCCGTCAAATGAACAACCATTCAGCCTTCAACGCCATGTTCTATGAGACATCAATCAACTGATTCATGAAGACTTTTTCGAGACTCTCGCCGGCTGAAGTTGGATCAGTCATAGCACTGAGAAAACCGGTTGCCAGCGCCTTTCCCAATTGCACACCCTCTTGGTCAAATGAATTTATGTTCCAGGCAAATCCTTGAAACACTATCTTTGCCTCATAAAGCGCTAAAAGTGCTCCCATCACCTTTGGCGTAAGTTGGTCTGCAAAAAGAAGACATGAGGGGCGATTGCCGGAAAAGCGTTTATTGGGGTTGTCGGACGGCTGCCCTACCGCCATGGCCACCATCTGGGCAAACAGATTCGCCAGCAGTTTCTGTTGCGAAGTTGAGCCACTGACAATTGCGTCCATACCGTATTGAGAGTGGCGAAAGCCTATGAATTCCACTGGGACTTTCTCGGTGCCTTGGTGCAGGAGTTGATAAAAAGCGTGTTGTCCGTTAGTTCCTGGCTCACCCCAGATTATCGGCCCGGTCTTAGTGACCACCGCGGCTCCTCTACGGTCTATTGATTTTCCATTACTTTCCATATCGCACTGTTGCAGATGCGCCGGAAAACGATGCAGTGCCTGACTGTAAGGGAGAATCGCAAGGGTTGGATATCCAAGAAAATTATGATTCCATATTCCCAGTAATCCGAGAAGCAGAGGGAGATTTTTACGGATATCGGTCTCTTCCACCTCGCAATCAACAATAGAAGCTCCTTGCAGATATTCCATAACCCTGGAAAAACCCATATAAAAACCGAGCATCACTGCTCCGACCATGGAGGTAGAACTGTATCTGCCACCGATGTAATCGTACATATAGAAGGAGCGCAAATATTTTCCCGGGTTATCCATCTGACTTTTTTCACCGGTCACGGCGATGCAATGGCGGGCGGGATCAAGCCCGGCTCGTTCGAGAGCCTGGCGCGCATGCTGTTCATTGGTGAGGGTTTCAAGCGTCGTGCCACTCTTTGAAACTATGCTGACAAGGGTTGTGGCGAGATTCACCTCGGCAAGGACGTGGGCTGCGTCATCGGGATCGACATTGGCAATAAAACGAACCTTCCGCCCTTGCAAGCCATACGCTTTGAGGGCCTCAAAAATTGATCGCGGACCAAGATCGGATCCACCAATCCCGATATGCACCATGGTATCGAAGGGCTGACCATCCTTGTTAAGCAACCGGCCAGTTTCAAGATCGGCTAGAAATGTTCTCAGTTTTTCGATCTCCCGCCGAGCTTCCGTACTCGCCAATGGCTCGACCGAAAGCGTAGCGAAGATGTCCCGACTGGCAGTGTGCAAAACTTGGCGATTCTCGGAGTCAAAGCCCTCGATTCGGTTCATGATCGCTCCGCGGCGCATCATCCTGAACTGCTCAACCAAACGCAACTCATCTGCCAATTCCTGCAACCTGTTCAGCACCCTGTCATCTATTCTTTCGGTTCCATAATGAAGGTGCCAGAGTTGGGTGCGGCAAATATACCTTGCCAATCGTCCATCCGCCTGAAGTGCTTGAGTTCCAGTTAAATCATAAGGATTTCGTGCTAGTCTCACCAGTTCCGGGAATACTTTTGTATCAGCAAGTCCTTTGAATTGAAAAGCCATCTGTCAATCTCCAATGTCTACTGGTGGCCACAAGTCGCGCCAACCTCTGCTTGTTTTCGAAGCGTCGCAATGGTCGCCCGGTAGTCATTACTGCCATACACCGCTGAACCTGCAACAAAAACATTTGCACCGGCTGCCGCTATCTCGGCAATTGTTAAGATACTTACTCCGCCATCAACCTCGATATCTACTTGCAGTTTCCTCTCCACTAATCGCTGTCGGAGTTGCTTTATCTTGGTGAGTGTCGAGGGAATAAACGATTGCCCGCCAAAGCCGGGATTGACCGACATCAGCATCACCAGATCGATCTCTTCCAGGATATAATCAAGGGTTGTAAGGGATGTTGCCGGATTGAGCACCACGCCGGGTCTCTTCCCTAGCTCCCGTATTCTCGATACGGTTCGCTGCAGATGGCTGCAGGCTTCAACATGCACGGTAATCCAGTCAGCGCCGGATGCGGCGAAGGCATCGACGTATCGATCAGCATCGGATATCATCAGGTGAACGTCGAGTACCTTCCCGGTAACCGCTCGTGCAGCCTGCACGATCAGTGGACCGATGGTGATATTTGGCACAAAATGCCCGTCCATAACATCGATATGAATAATGTCGGCACCTGCCTCGTCAACAGCTCGTATTTCCTCACCCAACCTGCTGAAATCGGCAGATAATATCGACGGTGCTATGTGCATTACTTGCTTCATTGCTTGCCTCAGTTTTTCCATGATTATTTTGCAGCCGTTACAAAATACCTCGGAAATATCTGAGAATTTCGTTACGGCTCCTTATGGCATTCCGATCAGGTTAGCCTTTGACTTCGGCTGAGACGATTCCCTCCGAATGCAGGGTCAAGACTTCATGTTCTGGGTGTTATTTTTCGCACCCTGTCCCCCGGCAACATCTCAATCCACCCGTCCAGCTCCAGATAAAGCAGGAGTTCACTGACCCGCGCCGGGGAAAATCCAACCTTGTCAATGAGTCCCTCTCGCATTTGTGGATAGGAATCAAGGTGGCTGAGCAATGCTACCGCATCCGGATCAAGCCCGGAAATATTTTCTTGCTTGTCCCCGTTTTTTTCAGGGCCACCATGGAGAATTGGTAAATTCAGCTCTTCGACAATATCTGCAGCGCTCTGAACCAATTTGGCGCCTTGTTTCAGCAACCAGTGTGTTCCCTCACTTTTGCACGAATCAATATGGCCAGGCACGGCAAAAACCTCTCGCCCGTAATCGAGAGCAATCTGCGCAGTAATGAGCGAACCGGAACGTTTTGCCGCTTCGACAACCACAACGCCTTTGCTCAACCCGGCAATAATTCTGTTGCGTGCTGGGAAGCGGAAACCTTCCGGACGGGTACCAAAAGGATACTCGGACACCAGAACACCGGTTTCACCAATTTTGCGAAAAAGTGGGAGATTCTGTCGGGGGTATACGACATCAAGCCCGCAGCCAAGAACCGCAACAGTACTGCCTGCTCCGGTGAGGGCGCCGTTGTGTGATTCAGCATCTATTCCAAGCGCCAGGCCGGAAACGACAGTCAGCATGGAGGCGGAAAGCTTGCTCGCTAGAGTAAAAGCAATTTTTCGTCCGTACGCGGTTGCCGCCCGTGAACCAACAATGGCAACCGCAGGTCGGGCTAAAAGCTCTTTTCGGCCAAGGGCATACAACACCGGAGGGGGGTCGGCAAGTTGCTGCAGTAAAGGCGGGTAACCTGTATCCTCAAAGGAAAGTGCACACCCCCCGGCAGCCGTCAGCCGGTCGAATTCTCTTTGTCCATCAGCTGCAATATCCGCTGGGGCAAAGAGTCCAGAAACCTGCTGCTCGCGAATTCCCTTTACCTGTAGGAGTTCTTTTCTTGATGCCCGCAGAACTGCAGCGGGAGAATGGAAATGATCAATCAGGCGCCAGAAGCTTGCGAGCCCAAGTCCAGGCACTAGGCTCAGACTGATCCAATCAAGGGTGGCTGCCACTTTCCGCCTGCCTTTGTATTTGAACCGATCGGCTGAAGGAGTAGCCCCCGGTCCATTTTAAGCTTGAACCATCTTTCGACATGAATTTTTTTCAATCAGTCATGAACACTTTCAATTCTTCAACTCGGGAAGGATGCTTCAGTTTCATTATCGCCTGCGCCTCAATCTGCCGGATACGCTCTCTGGTAACTGCGAAACACTTGCCCACTTCCTCGAGAGTATGATCGCAATCGACATCAATCCCATATCGCAAGCGCAGCACCTTCGCTTCTCTTGGAGAAAGCGAGGACATTACCTGACTCAAACATTGTCTGAGACTTGCAACCATTGACACTTCATCCGGCCCAAGTTTTTCCTTATCCTCAATAAAGTCGCCAAGAAATGTTTCACCATCATCACCGACGGGGGTGTCGAGTGAGATCGCATCTTTTGCAATCTTCAATGCTGACTTAACTTTGCCCACTTCGGTCCCAAGTTGTATAGCCATCTCTTCGGGCGTCGGTTCTCGATGCTCTTCGAGAAGGAAATCCTTAGACACCCTGAGCAGTCGATTGATCGTCTCAATCATGTGAACCGGCAGACGAATCGTCCTGCCCTGATCAGCAATTCCCCGAGTGATAGCCTGTCTTATCCACCAGGTGGCATACGTACTGAATTTGTACCCACGGTGATAATCAAACTTTTCCACCGCTTTCATCAGCCCGATATTGCCTTCCTGGATAAGATCGGAGAACTGCATGCCGCGATTAACAAATTTTTTGGAAACGGAGATCACCAAGCGTAGATTCGCCCGCACCAGACCTTCTTTCGCCTGTTTGTAAATATCCCAACCGGCATCAATTTCCTGAAGAGCATGTTGCAAATGCTGCTGATCGATTCCCGACTCCTCAAGCATCTGACGATTGACCTGCCGAGCAATGGCTTCAGGCAAAGCAGAGTAGGTCGATACAGGCAATTGCCTGCTATGCTGAGTAATCAATTCGACAAGGACTTTCCGGAAGCGTTTGGACAATTCCTCTAGTCCGTCTGCCATCGCTTTGATACACTCGACGCAGATATATTTTTCTGCAAACAAACCGGCAATCTCTTCTCCTGTTTGAAGAATTTCCTGAAAAAGTGCGTCGGCTTCAGCAGTATTTTCCGATAACTGCAGAAACATCGCCAGTAAGCCCTCTCTCTTTTTATTCAGGGTGACCGCCTGCTCGACCCGGGCTAAGAAATCCCTACTTTCCTTTTTAACCGTGCCGGGCTTATTGTCGAGGATTCCACCAATAATCTGGCAGATCCGGTCACTATTGGTATCAAGACCTCGAACGGTCTCACGCAATGCTGGTATTGCCAGTGGTGCCTTGAGGACAGCATTCTGAACCCTTTGCTTGCCGGCTTCCATGGTCTTGGCAAGCTTCAATTCTTCTTCGTGATTGAGAAGGGTAAGCGTCCCCATTTCCCGAAGATAGATATTCATCGGATCAATAGAACCATTTGATTTGGTGTCTTTGTCCTGTTCCTCGGAATATCGAGCAGCTCGCCGCCGGTCACGCTTGCGCCGGTCACTCAGGAAATTGGCCCGACGGTCTTGGGTCTGGGTAGTCCTCTTTTCTTGCGGGAAATCGGAGTTTTCTATGGGGGCAGCCATTTCTTCAGCAAGATCTTCGGTAAAATCATCAGTTAAACCGTAGGATGATGAGTCGTCTTCTAAATCATATTCTCTCATACCCTCATCGGCTTCCCTGACTATATCGTCTTCATTTCCTGCCAACGCCATGCATCTCTCCTTTAAGCAAATTCCGGCAAAACCTAGATACCGATGATTCCAATCAGTCCCACAAAATCAATAAAACCAGTTGTCCGGCGGCAACCCGCTATCAATTCGCACTTATCCTTTTCAATCAAACGAAACCGGTGGAAATGTCAAGAAATTTCCTTGCAATATGAAAAAGTAATTTAATCCTCACAAGATTTGACTATGCAACTTACTGGTGATCTTGATCTTCTCCGCCAGCAGTTCCTGCAAAAGGTGCTGATCACCCGCTTTCTCGGCCATCTGGATACGTTGCATTACATCAGCAGATTGCTCTTTCAATTGAAACTTACGCAGATACAGAAGAAATTCTGCAAGCTCATCGCAGGAATTTTTTTCATCCCCCTCCGATGAGTGCACCGGAGCACGGAGAAGAAAATCGGCGACGAGGCTTCGTTCGACACCTTCCGGCAACACGGTCAATAATTCTTCGGGTTCTGCCCGGGGATTTGTGGTGAGCAAGCTTTGCAACTCTAAAAAAAGCATTTCCCCAATTCCTCCGACGAGACAGTCCCTCAAACCGCCCTCGGCCAGCTGGAAAAAAAGTTGCGGATGAAGAATCATGAATTCCACAAGCTGGCGCTGCGCCATGACCAACGGGACTCCCTGCTCGGCCCTGGTTTTTTTTGTCGGTTGGGGTTGCCACTCAGCAATCGGCTCGGATGCGCGTTCAAGACTTACATCAAGTTGGCTTGCCGACAATCCAAGCTTCTCAGCAAAATGGGCAACAAAGAGCGAGCGCTGCAAGGGAGAAACCGCTGCTGCAATCAAGGGCTTCAATTCTTCCAATATCTTACTCTTGCCGTCAAGGGTAATTCCATACCGATTTATCATCTGCTCAAGGGCAAATTCAGGCAAGGCCACTGCCTGGTCCAGCAGAACGTTCAACTCCCCCAGCCCTTTCTCTCGGACAAAGGTGTCCGGGTCATGCCCCGTCGGGAGGAAGGCTACTCGGCCGGGAATCTGTTCCGCGAGAAACAACGGCACTGCCCGGACAGCCGCCTTTCTTCCCGCATCATCACCGTCAAATAAAAGGGTAATCTTCTCAGCAAAACGTTTAAGGAGCCGAAGTTGCTCGCGGGTCAAGGCAGTCCCAAGCGGTGCCGCCACATTATTGCAGCCATGGGCGACCAAGGACATGAGGTCGAAGTTCCCCTCGACCAGCACGGCTTGATTTTGCCGCCTGATAAATTCTTTTTGCTGAAACAGGCCGAGCAACAATTTACCCTTGTTAAACACCAGACTTTCCGGAGAATTGAGATATTTAGGCTGCCCCTCCCCGACAATCCTGCCGCCAAAGCCGCAGATCCGCCCACTAATATCCGAGATCGGAAAAAGTATCCGGTCCCGGAACCGGTCATAGCTGCCGCCTTGGTTTTTTTCCACCAGCAGCCCCGCTTCAACAGCGATCTTCACCTCTTCTTTACCGAGTTGGCTGCCAAGAAAATTCCAACCGACCCCCTCAACCGCCGGGGCATAGCCGATGCGAAACCGGGTTAAGAGTTCGGAACTGACGCCCCTTTTGTTCAAATACTCCCGTGCCACCCGGGCACCCGCCGCATCCTGCAGGTAATGACTGAAAATCATAGCGCATTTCTCGTTGACGGCAAAGAGCAGTTGGCTTCTTTGCAGCCGCACTTCCTCTTCTTTTGATTGGCGACGCTCCGGGAGTTCTATTTGATATCTTTTGGCCAGTTCCTTTAACGCGGTTGGAAAATCAACATTATGATATTTCATCATAAAACTAAACACATCCCCCGACTCCCCACAGCCAAAACAATGGTAAAACTGCTGGCCGGAGTGTACTGAGAATGAGGGAGTTTTTTCGCCGTGGAACGGACACCGCCCGAGAAAGCGCACTCCACTTCGCTTCAGCTCTATGCACTCCCCGATAATCTGCACAATATCAGCCCGCTCTTTAATAAGAGCGGCAACATCATCCCGTGATTCGTTTATGGCCATTGTTCCATCCATGTAAAAGTACGGTGCATCTTCTCATCGTTCATATTATACTATCCTTACTTAGGGGATGCCATTGTTTGACCGGCTATTTCCCGCCTCCTCAACCTAAGCTCCCGGTTTTCGGCATGGAAGATTTCGCAAACGCCATCGCTTATGAAGTGAAACAGGAGATTGCCGACCGCTATTTCGGATTCCGCACCCGGATTGAAAACCAGGCGAAAGAATACCTTGCAAAGATGCAGGAAACCAGCAAAGAATTTAGCGTTGGAATCCAACTCGATTTGTGCCGTATGCAGTTCCTTTTGCAGGAACCACAGCTTTTTCGTTCATTCCTTCATCTGATCGACCTCCCCTTGGAGGAAGCCTTGCATTTATGCAGTCAACAAGCACCTCCCGAGAGACAAGAACTTTTTATAGCAATGCGCGGCACAGGATTTACCCGCTGGAGAAGATTTCGCAGTTTGGCGATACTCGTCTACCGTTCCTTAGCAGAAAACATTGCAACATACCGTGACATATATCTCCTGCTCCAGGAGGAGCACATCGAAATCTGCATGGAGATCGACAAATTTCAGCGTCAAAACGACCTTTCCGACATCCTCTGTTTTCTCCGTAATCTCGATTCCCCTGATGCGGAAAGACTGAATTTTCTCCATTCCAACTCCGCCCTTCGACCCGACAAAGCTCTCAAGCAAGATATGCTTATTGCTCCGCCCGCCCCTGCCACCGAGGCCATGATTTTACTGAACCCCCTGCCGCCACTCAAACAGATTGCCGAACAATTCACCGAGCTCCTCAAGCAGGCGTTTGTCCGGCATGATCGCTCAGCCCCATCGAGCCCTCCTTTCTGACCAAGAATCACTTTGCCGAACTTTATTGATGGATATGATGATGGGATATTCTAAATATTTGCTTTTTGCTCATCAAAAAATATATACTTTAGTACCTTAGAAATTCATTTCTTGTTTTTTAAGAATGAATTTCGTGAAGGTACTTATCCCCTTGTGGGGGCTAATATCATGATCGATCCCATAAAAAAAATGACGACAGAGTGGTGGTCGCCGGAAACTGAATCAAGAGCCCTTTGCGCTATGACCGACACCCGGTATTTAACAGCCTCCGATCTCGCCAAAGAGCAGCTCCTCAAAGAACTTGTCCGCCCGCTCTGTAGGTCGGCACTTTGTCTCTCTCCTGGCGTTCTCCCTTCTCCCGAGGAATTGTGCAAGGCCACACTCATCCTCATCACCGATCCTGCCGTGGCGATTGGGCTGCTCTTGGAACATTCTGCCTTGCCGCCTTCCACCCCTATTCTCTTTCTCGGTGTCGGAACCTCTGTGCCTCACCTTTTTCAACATTATCGCGACAAGTTACTGCTTGATTGTATGGTGGTCCCAGTACCCCTTGAAGTTTTCCGGCACAGAATAACCTTTCTCTGCCGGGTACAGAAAATGAGTGTTGAACATCATGCCAATTCCACCACTCTCAGTCGGCAACTCGATATCCTTGCGACCCGGGATGGATTGACAGGGCTTTATAATCGACGCCACCTGACCACGGGTCTCATGCAAATAATTGAAAGCTCTAAAAACCACGGCGCAGATCTGTCCCTGCTGCTTCTCAATATCGACTTTTTCAATACCGTCAATAAAACTTCGGGCTTGCAATACGGCGATTTCATCCTCAACGATATGGCGGCAAGACTCACAACAGCCTCGCGAAAAAGCGATAGCTGCTATCGCTTCTCCGGTGAAGATTTTATCGTTCTCATGCCCGGCGCGGGTCTCGATGAGGCAAAAAAATCTGCCGAGAAAATCCGCAAGGCCTGTTGCGAAAAGCCCTTTACGCACGGCCAGATAACGCAAAGCATAACCGTCTCCATGGGTCTTGCTTGCTTACAGCTTCATAATCCGACAAGCCATGACGATTTTATTCATATGGCAGAAACTGCCCTTTTTATGGCCAAGGCCCGGGGACGCAACAGACTGCAGATATTCAATCCTCTTAGCTGCCCGGGCCAGCTCACACCCAGAAAATCAATGGCCTTTCTCAAGGACTCGCTGCAGCGCATCATGGAAAGAACGAGAAGTTCAGCAATTGCCTCGGTGCAACTGCTCGCCAAGAATGTCGCCGGGCCGGAGCATCAGATCCATGCAACCACCGTATCCCACTATATCGACCTCCTCGGCCGGCAACTCGGTTTACCGGAACAGCATATCGAAACCTTTCATAATGCCATTACTCTTTGCAACAGCTTTCGCTCTTTGCTCCACAGTGATCTTATCTGCAAACCCAAGCAGTTGTCTCACAAAGAGCGAAAGACTATTGACGACTTGCCATTCAAACTGACTGAGCTTACCAATATGTTTGATTACTTTTCTGATGAGCGTGACGTTCTCCTGTGCCTGGGAGAGCGTTTCGACGGCACCGGCCACCCGCGCGGACTAAAGGGTGATGAAATCCCTCTTGCCGCGAGAATTTTCACGATCATTGACGCGGTTGCAGCGATGAACGCCGAACGTCCCTATCGCCGCAAACTGACCGCCGAGGCGGTTATCATTGAATTGATCAAGGAGGCCGGCAAGCAGTTTGATCCATTTCTGGTTGCTCAGGTTTTCACGGTTATAGAAAAAAACCATCTTCTCAATCTGGACCACAAGGTCCTTGAACAAGCCCGCCGGGATCTGTTCAATACTTTTCCAGAGCTCAACTTATGACAGATCTCTATCTCAGCTCAATCAACTCGAAGATTGAATCATTTCCAGCCTTGCCGGCAATCGTCACCAAGATTATGGCCGTGACGGCCAATCCAGACTGCTGCGCCAACGATCTGATGCGGCTCATCCTCCCCGATCAAGCCATGTGTGCCACCATTCTGAAGGTGGCCAACTCGGCATTTTTGGGTATTCCCCGGGAGGTCGGCACCCTTGAACGGGCGGTTGTTGTCTTAGGATACGAGGAGATCAAGAATATTGTGATCGGTAAGGCAATTTTTGCATCCTTTCCTAAGATGACTAAAGAGACCAGACAAAGGGTCGGATTATTCTGGGAGCACACTTTCACCTGTGGTCTGGCCGCGAAAATCATCGGCGAGCAGCTGCATCTATCGCCCAGCGAACTGTTTATTGCCGGACTTATTCATGACATCGGCAAGCTGGCAATGTTCCTTACCTTTCCTGAACAGTATCCAATCCTGCAGGAACTCGCTAGCCATCCTCTTTTTAATGATATCGCCGAAGAGCGGAAAAACTTTGCCACAAGTCATGACCAAGTGGGGCTGCAGCTGGCAAAGAAATGGCTGCTCCCGGAACAGCTGGTTGCCGCCATCGGCTACCATCATGCCCCGCAGGATACGACAACTTTCCGCCAGTATCCTCTTATCATCCAGGTCGCCGACATCCTCTCCCTCATGTATAGCAGCCCGGAAACTCTCAGGCCCGAAGACGTATCAAAGATCTTTACCGATTTCCTGCCGGAAACCGGTACCCTCTGGCAGGAAACAGGACTCACCTGGGATGACGGAAATCTCGGTCTCTGGTTTGAGGGACTGAAACGCAGCCGGCAAAATGATCAGGCCATTCTCAGTATCTTTGCCTCGGCATGAAAATCACCTCCATTAAACGCACCATTCGAAACACTCGAAGATTTGCCGAAATTCTCAAGGTACTCTGCAAATTCGGATTTCGCCAACTGGTACAAGACACCGGTCTGCATCGCCTCCTCGGCGGCAGCAAGGAAGAGTTCGACGCCCCCCCCGGCAACGGCCATGAGGCCCTCCCCCGTCCGGTTCGCGTCCGTATGGTTTTGGAAGAACTCGGCCCAACCTTCATCAAACTTGGGCAGATCCTTTCCACCCGCCCGGATCTTATCCCTCCGGAATGGGCGAACGAACTCAAGAAACTCCAGGACAATTGCCAACAAGTACCTTTCGCCGATATTTATCAAGTTCTGGCCCTTGAATTCCCGGGGCGACTCGACCTGATCTTCAATTCCATTGATGAAACTCCGCTTGCAGCCGCCTCTATCGCCCAAGTACACCGAGCTATTCTGCAGGACAGTACGCCGGTGGTCATCAAGGTTTTGCGCCCCGGTGCACGAGAACTGATCGAAGAAGATATGGCCCTGGTGGAGAGTCTGGCACAGCTCCTTGAACAGTATTTCTCCGATCTGGGCTACAGCCCTACTGCTGTGGTCATGGAGTTTTCCAGAGAACTCCTCAAAGAACTGAACCTTATTATCGAGGGCCAATCCACCGAGCGGCTCCGTCGATATTTTGAAGGCGATGACAACATCAGTTTTCCTAAGGTGTATTGGACGGCAACCACTCGGAATGTATTGACCATGCAGGAAATAGAGGGCAGACTGCTGGCAACCGTCCAGCCCGAGGCATTGACCGCGGCGGAACGGCGAACCATCGTCGCCAACGGCACCGATGCAGTGTTCAAACAGTGTTTGCGTTTTGGCTTCTTTCATGCCGATCCCCACCCCGGCAACATTTTTCTGCTGCCGGGGAGCAGGCTCTGTTTTATCGACTGCGGCATGACCGGGCAACTTGACCGTAAGACCACGGAACAGCTCATCAATCTGGTGGCGGGAGTAGTAAAAGGCGATATCGACCGATTGTGCCGGGTGGTGATCGAACTGACCGAAGTTGATCCGGCAGTCACCGATAGCCGGGACTTTCGTCTTGAATTGCGGCACCTCACGGACCATTTCCGCAACACCGATCTGCAGCATTTAAACATCACCGGCCTGCTTTCCGATTTCTTCGGCATGCTGCAACGATACCGGATCCAATGCCCGAGTGATCTGATGCTGCTGACCAAGGCCTTGACGACTATTGAGGGGGTTGCCGCCCACTTTGACCCGACATTCGACGTGCTCGCACACGTCGAGCCACAGATCCAAGAAATTGTCATCAACCGGCAGAGCATGGGGGCAATCCGCGATCGTATTTACAAGACGCTGGCCAGCTCTTTGGAAATACTCGAAGATTTGCCGGGTGATCTGCAGCGCTTTCTTGACCATGCGAGACACAGTCGCTTTACCCTCAATCTTGAATTAAAGAGGATAGAGCACCTCTCCGAGCAACTTGATACCTCCAGCCGTCTCATGGGTATTGCCATGATCATTGCAGCCCTGATCGTCGGCTCCTCCATCCTCATTCTCGCCGACCGGATGTCCCGGCAGGCCGGTTTTATAGGCACCCTTGGCATTCTCGGCCTGATCCTTGCGGGCATCAATACAACGATTTTCATTATCTCCTTTTTATTGCCTCGCAAACGTACATGAAAACCACCGGCAATACGAGACTGAGCATGGAAGGTGCAACGACTATCTGTACCTCGGGAGGCGGCTTATAAAGAACTGCAAAGCTGTCAAACCAACGTCGCCCCTCATTTCCCGTCTTATGCCATTTCCAGTTTGCGACAATATACTTTTTCACCTGCCCCCTCTGCCCGTTTCACTGCTTGACGGCGAGTTGCAGAGAAAGCTTGCGGCGCACCTCATCCACAGTCATACCCCGAATGAGAATCTGTTTTCTTCGTCCCTGCAGCCCCGCTTTGAGAGCAAGATCCCGGAGCGGCAGCGCCAGTAGGCCGGCAAGGAATTTTAGCACCTCTTCATTGGCCTTACCGTCAACCGGCGGCGCCAGGATGGCAAGTTTCAGGCATCCGTCAAAGAACCCGACCACCCTGGTCTTTGATGCCTTCGGCTGCACATGCAAGCGGACGAGAACGGTTCCATCGACTAATTGCGAGAGATAGGGCATGGTTTCTTCATGTTAGATCCATATTGATATTGCCGATATCGTCAGGGGCGGACCTTTCTTCATCCGGCAGGAGAATGCTCTCAAAAAGATCCGAAAGATCATCTTCTTTCTCTGTTGAATCCTTTTCCGGGAAGATCTCCAATGCTTCAAGATAGGAGTGCAGCATTGATCGCAAATCCGCTCGCACCTTGACTTTTTGCTGTTGCAGTTTGTCAATCTCTATCGGCAGTTTCGCCAGTTCGGCGTTGGCCTCGGCCCGAAACTTCTGCACATCAGCTTGAGCCTTCTCCATAATGCGTAGGGCCTCTTCCTCGCTGCTCTGCCGCAGGCTGTCGGCAAACTTTTGGGCGGCGAGAATAGTGGTCTTAAAATCCAACCCCTGCTGTTTCAGGTCACGATTCTGCTCTTCAAGCAGCTCAATTTTAGCCCGAAGTTTCTCAATCTCCACCTGACCATGGAGAGTTTCACCGGCCCCGCCGGCAATATTTTTTTGCAATTCGTTTACTGTGTTTTCCAGGGCTCGGTTTTCTGCCTCCAATGCCTGGGCACTCACCCTCACGCCCTCTGCCTGGCTTCGCAGATCGCTGATCTCCTGATCCTTATGCTTATACCCTTGATCGATCTCAGTCTGAATGCCTTCAGCATTTTCCTGACTGAGCCTAACCTCTGCTGCCAGGCTGTCTTTCTCCCGCTGGAGAGAATCCAACTTGGTTTTGAGCGACTCAATCTCTTCGCCATGCAGTCGGTTCTGCTCGGTCAATTCAAAAAAATCCTCAGCGAGCAGTTCCAAGTAGGCCTTAACTTCTATCGCATCATATCCCCTGAATTTAATCTGAAAGTCCTGATCTTTTATTGCCTGTGGTGTTAGCATGGCTGGCTCCATTGTAGGTGTTATCAGTATGTTGGAATCCCAACAAACGAGAGAGGATTCTTCGCTCTTTGGATACGAACTTTGAGTGTTACCCAAGGTCGGTCGTCAAGCTCCATCGAGAAACAGAAGCCTCCGGTTTCTCTTAGCCTTTTCAACCCATTCGCTAGGCTAACTGCCTGAGAGTCGCAATAAAAAAACTTTGCAAAAACATGATCGCTAAAATAAGAATCATCGGTGAAAAATCGATGCCGCCAAAACTTATCGGTAGCCATCGACGGATGCGGCTCAAGACCGGTTCGGTGGCGTCGTACAGAAACCTGACTATCGGGTTGTAGGGATCGGCATTGACCCAGGAGATAACAGCCCTGCCGATAATGACCCACATATAGGCGGTCAGTAGAAAATCAAGGAGCTGGGCAATTGCCGACATAAAATTATTCACCACAAACATAGCTTCTCCTTTTAGTACCTTAGAAATTCATTTGTTGTTTTTAAGAATGAATTTCGTGAAGGTACGTATCCCGTTCATTGGGGTTCGATCATGCGACCTTGCTGCCGGGCGCCACTCTCTCGTGCACCCTTGCAATCACAAGTTTTTCTTTACCGTCGACCATAGACTTCGCAGCAAGTATCATACCGTGCGAAGGTATCCCCATCAATTTTGCCGGTTTGAGATTGGCGACAATGATGACTTGGCTGCCAATCAGTTCCTCCGGGCGATAGTGTTCGGCGATCCCTGCAACAATCGTTCTTTCTTCTGGGGCAAGCACAGTTATTTGCAGCAGTTTTCTTGAGTTTTTGACAGGATTGACGGCAATGATCTCCGCTACGCGCAGATCAAGCTTCTGAAAATACGAAAAATCGATAAGGTCGATCTCAGCTATTTCTTTGGTGTCCTGCTTTTTCGGTTGCGACCGCTCCTCTTTGATCTTTCCACCCGGCTCACCGATTTGAGCCTCGAGTCGCGGGAAAAGGGCGGTAATGGCTGTCAGTTCCCCGCCGGGGACGAGCAAGCCCCACGCTCCGCCCCGATCAAGAGAGGCCACGAGGGGATCACCTGCGGCAAGCCCAAGGCCGACCGCCATTTTGGTCGCCGCCCCCGGCATGATCGGCTGCAGGGTGAGGGTCAGCAGGCGCAGACATTCGAGCAGATTATAGAGAACAGTGTCCAGCCTTGCCGACTTTTCAGGATCTTTTGCCAAGGCCCATGGCTCATTGCCGACGATATATTTGTTGGCAAACCCGACGAGTTCCCAAACCGCCTGGAGACCGAGATGAAAACGAAACTCAGCCATCGCCTGCCGATAATCCCGGAGCATTGCCTGTGCCGCCTCCAGCAGGGGCCGGTCCTCTTCAGTAGGGTCGCTTGGAACCGGTATCCGTCCCGCCCGGTATTTCCATACCATGGTCATTGCCCGGCTAAAGAGATTACCCAGGTCATTTGCCAGATCGGCATTTTGGCGGGCCACTATCGCTTCGCAACTAAAGGAAGAATCCAAGCCAAACGACATCTCGCGCAGGGTAAAATAGCGAAGTGTGTCGACCCCATATGCCTCAACCAGCTCTTTTGGCCTCACCACATTGCCGATACTTTTAGACATCTTGGTATCGTCGATGTTCCAGTAGCCGTGCACATGCAGCCTCTTGTACAGCGGCAGCCCCATGGCCATGAGCATGGTCGGCCAGTAAATGGCGTGGGGTTTAAGAATATCCTTGGCGATCAAATGTTCGGCGACCGACCAGAATTCCTGAAAATCTGGGCCGTCAGGGTAGCCTATACCGGTAAGATAATTGATCAGGGCGTCAAACCAGACATACGTGACAAAATTATCATCGAAGGGTAAATCTATCCCCCAGGTCAAACGGGATTTAGGCCGGGAAATGCACAAATCGGTCAGCGGTTCGCTGAGAAAGGCCAGAACCTCATTACGATACCTCTCCGGGCTGATAAACTCGCGATTATTGCGGATATGTTCAATGAGGGGCTGCTGGTAGCGCGACATCCGGAAAAAATAGTTTTGTTCGGCGATTTCCTGGGGCGGAGTCTGATGGTCCGGACAATTGCCGTCGACCAGTTCCTTTTCCGTCAGGTAACGCTCACAGCCCCTACAGTAAAGACCCGAGTATTCATCAAAATAGATATCCCCGCTATCATACACCTTCTGGAGGATGGCCTTGACGACAGCCACATGCGCCGCATCGGTGGTTCTGATAAAATGATCGGCCTCAATCTGCAACAACGGCCAGGTGTCACGGAATTGACCGCTGATCCTGTCGACATACTCACGTGGCGGGACGTCTTCATTTTCCGCTGCCTTGACGATTTTGTCGCCATGCTCATCGGTGCCGGTCTGAAAACGCACCCTGTCGCCGCACAGCCGTTTGAAACGGCTGTAGGTGTCGGCGACGATGGTCGTATAGGCGTGTCCAAGATGCGGTGGGGCATTCACGTAATAAATAGGTGTAGTAATATAGGTTGTCATAGCTATCAATTATTCTGGCAAAACCGACGGTGGCATGCCACCTCGGTCCGGTTTCGGTGGAGTCGTTTCACCTGACTCACCGCTCTTTCTCTCTTTCTTTTTTTCTACTATCTCTTTTTTAACCTGCTGAAACATTTTCCACTCCTGCTTGCCAAGAACAACCTCCTCACCGGCACTGTTCTCGGCAATAATCGATTCCTGCAGTGGATTCTGGCGTTTGACCAGGTATTCATCGTTGTCGATCCTAATCCTTTTCCCCGCCTTCGGCATATTTTTGCGCTGCTTCCGGTACGTCTCATACTCATAGGTAAGGCAGCACAACAATCTGTTACAAACCCCGGAAATTTTCGTTGGGTTGAGGGGAAGGTCCTGTTCTTTGGCCATCTTTATCGACACCGAATCGAAATTCTTGATAAAGGAGGAACAACAGAGCTCCCGTCCACAGGTGCCGATGCCGCCGATCATCTTGGTTTCGTGCCGCACTCCGACCTGACGCATCTCAACCCTTGTGCGAAATTCCTGCACCAGGTCCTTGACCAAGCCACGAAAATCAACCCGACTATCAGCGGTAAAATAAAAAATCATCTTACTGCCATTGAAATATCGCTCAACCCTCACGAGATTCATGCTCAACTTGTGGCTTTCGATCAAATCATTACAGACGTGGAAGATCCGATCCTCACTTTCCGCAAGGCTAGCATATTTTTCCCGTTCATCGACGTTTGCCGACCGTTCAATGGCAAAGTTTGCCTGCCGGATTTCTCCCCTGCAGCCGCACATCGGCGAGTTCCCGGCAATAAAAGCCGGTTCAACACCATGCTCGGTCCGGACCATTACTATCGTGCCGACCAAACACGCGGGAATTTCCGCTGAGGCTGTAAATTGCTGTCCACCTCTCCGAAACTGAATTCGGTAAAAGCTCAGGTTATCGGAAATTGTCTCTATCGCAGGCTCACTCTTGTCACTCTCATTTACTGTCATGAAATCTCATCATCTCCCATATTCCGCCGGAAACGGCGTCATTGCAAACCAAACAGCAGCACCTCACAGACAAGGTTGCGGTTGCAATTTCTGGCAAGTTCCCGCTCCGCTCTGCGAATTGCCTGCAATTTAGCAAATAGTTCACCTGAACTCCAGCTTTTCCGTGGGTTGAAATCATCCTTTGCCGCTTCTCCTGTTATGGGGGTTGTTACAAGAAGATCGCGAAGCCATATTTTTAAAAGTCCCAAGAAAGCCGGTAGATCATCCTTCTGCGCTGCCATTTTTTCTGCCAGCCGCAGCAGCACGCCGACATCACGATCCGGGTAAATTTCCGGGTTGTGGAGCACACCAACCACTTCACGCCATACCCCTACCATTTCACTCTTGTGAAAAAGCATGGCCCTGCCGGGACTCCCTTCGGAGAGTCTGGCAAGCAACCGGGCCGCTTCAGACTCAATGCCGTGGGCTACCAATATAGCAGTCGTGTCGCTGGTACTGAGCTGGGTAAAGGGCACCGCCTGGCACCTCGAGCTGAGGGTAGCGAGTATCTCCTGCGACGACTCGGCGGTCAGGATAAGCAGATTATTGGGAGGCGGTTCCTCCAGCACCTTCAAGAGACTGTTCGCCGCTTCTCGGCGCATGCTATGTACATCCTCGAGCACCACGATGCGTGTCTCCGACTCGAATGGCGGATAGCTCAGTTCCTTGGCAAGCTGTCGAATCTGTTCAATTTTTATCACTCCCTTGACGGGTCGAATAACCAAAAAATCCGGGTGATTCTGCGACCTGAATTTCCTACAGGACGAGCATTTACCACAGGCCATCGCCCCTAAACGTTCTCGGCAATTTATTGCCGCCGCCACCCCTTGAGCGAATAGCCGTTTGCCTACCCCATCCGGACCCCGGAAAAGATATGCATGCGGAACACGGCCGGCCGCAAGGGACCTGCTGAACAGGCGCTTGGCCTTTTCTTGCCCGTAAAGTCCGGTAAAACAGATCGATGGTGTGTCGGACATCAGTGCCAATACCCGCTAAAAAAGGGACGGTTGCCGGCTGTTGTTTTCGGCTCGGCTCGTCTCCGACTGAACTTCTTCTTTCCTCAATCCGCCAAGGTACAGATAGCGTTCCAGGGGGCGTTGATATTCCGTCCAGCACATCTCCGCACCCTCCATTTTGCGGCGCAGTTGCTCGGTAATATTCATCTTGGCATCGAGGTCGTCAAGAAAGCTCAGGATAAATGCCTCGACCGTCATCGGCACCGTCGGTGAACCGAATTCCTGCCGTCCGTGATGACTGAGAATAAGATGTTGCAGTTGTGCCAACAGCTCTTCTGGAAAATCGCGAATTTTGCCGACAGCCAGAGCAACCATCTCGCTGCCGATGACCAGATGTCCCTTCAACCTGCCCCGCACCGTATAGTCTATCAGGCCACCAGCCACAGTCAGTTCTTCCAATTTACCGATATCATGGAGAAGAGCTCCGGTGATTAATAGCGAACGATCGACCCCGGCGTAGTGCCCGGCAAGAAAATCGGCAATTTTCGCCGCCGAAAGAGAGTGTTCCAGCAATCCGCCGACGTAGGCATGGTGAATAGCCTTGGCGGCAGGAGCCTCTTGAAATTTCTCCCACCACTCGCCTTTCTTAAAAAAATGACCGAGTAATTTTTTAAGAAAGGGGTTGCCTACGCTGTGGATGAGAGTTTGCAACTCATCTGCCATTTCCTCAAGGTTTCTTGACGACGTCGGAAAGAAAAGGCCGGAATTAATATCTTCCTGCGCCACCTTATGCGCGGTATCGATCTTCAGTTGCGGTTTTTCCCGATAGGATTGCACCGACCCCACAAGACGAATCACCTCGGCTGGAACGCAGATATTCTGCAATGCCTCGACATTATCCCAGATCGGCCCGGAAATTTCACCACTTCTATCCATCACCGTCAACACCAGATACGGCTTACCTGCCCTGGTTTCCCCGAGCTTTGCCGATTTGACCAAAAAGAGATCATCAATCCGCTCACCTTCTTTCAGATCTGCCACAAAAATGTTCTTTTTCATTCTCCCATCCAACTCTTTTTACACCCCTTGAGAATAAATATACATGTTTTCACCCCGCAAAGGGGCACTAAAAAGAGTTCCGTTTCATCGGCTTTTGGTTCGGCACACTCCCGGAGCGCCTGAAGGGTCATCAATCTCATTTAAATACACAAGGAACCGGCAAAATACACCTATTAATTCGCGAAAGGCCTTGGGCTTTTTTTACCCTGGCGCAATAAAAGCAGCTACAAAAGGTTTTTTTCCTCCTTGATGATTTTCGCAAAGCGTGTAATAATGGCCGATTGCGCTTACATCAGAGACAAAAAAATGAGGCATTTTCCTTCCGCAAAAATTACCGCAACCCTTGGCAGGAGTAAAGACCGTGACGAAACATATGATCATTTCCGTGATGTCCAAAGACCGACCGGGAATTATTGCGAGCATTACCGGCGCCATTTATCACCTGGGAGGAGACCTCGCCGATTTGAATCAGACTGTACTCTGCGGATATCTGACAATGATCCTCAGTGCCTCTTTCGATTCGCAGGTCACCAAAGAAGATCTCGTTGCCGCTATCTCGCATATTAAAACCGATTGCAAATTCGAGGTTTCCATCAAGGAACTGGCGGCAGCCACTGACACTTCCCCTGAAAAACCACCGGAAGAAACCTATATTCTCACCGTACAAGGCCCGAATAAGGCCGGCATTGTCTATGGCATCAGCCAGTTTTGCTTTGACCACAATATCAATATCCTCGACCTTGCTACGACGCTCAAAAACAATCAGTACACCATGGCCCTGCAGCTGGATTTGCGAAAATGCAGCCTCGAACTCGAAGGCCTGCAGAAAGAACTCGACGACTATTCCCGGCTAAGCGACCTGTCGGTGATGATCCAACATAACGACATTTTCCAGGTAACACACGAAATATCAATGCCTTAAGTGAACAAAACCCGAAAAACAGAACTCTCATCGACCGCCCCTTTTACCAAGGAGAGTTTACCGTAAAAATACCTTGCCACGGCACCGTTCTTAAAATCGACTCGCCAACCCAATCGAATCAGGAGAAATAGTTATCATGTTACGTTCAGACCAGATCCTTGCCACCGTGGAAATGATTCAAAAGGAAAATCTTGATGTCCGAACGGTGACCTTGGGCCTCAATCTCCTCGATTGTCGGGGCGGAGATATCGACCAGACCTGTGAAAAGATCCACAGCAAGATTCTCAGCTATGCCGGAAATTTCGTCGCCACCTGTGAAGCAATGAGCAAAAAATACGGGATTCCCGTGGTCAACAAGCGCATTGCCGTCACTCCCATGGCCTTTGTCGGTGCCGGTTTTAATCGGGATGAGTTCGTGCGCCTCGCCATAACCCTTGATGAGGCCGCAACTGCGGTTGGAGTAGATATCCTCGGCGGTTTTTCCGCTCAGGTGGAAAAAGGCATGACCGCAACCGACCGCGAGTTTATTGCCTCCATCCCGGCCGCCCTGGCCGCCACGTCCAAAGTCTGTGCATCTATCAACATCGCCACTACCCAGAAAGGCATTAATATGGACGCCGTGGCGATGATGGGAAAAACCGTCAAGGATCTGGCGGAGATGACCGCCGATCAGGGCGGTTTCGGCGCTGCCAAATTCGTGGTCTTCTGCAATCAGCCAGGCGATAATCCTTTTATGGCCGGGGCGATTCACGGCCTGGAGGAGGCGGAAGCCGTGCTCAATGTCGGAGTCAGCGGCCCGGGGGTCATCGCCCGGGCACTGGAGAGACTCATCCACAACCATCCGGCGCCGGGCACCCTACAGCTCGACGAATTGGCTGAAGAGATCAAACAAACCACCTTCAGGGTCACACGCTGCGGCGAACTCATCGGCCGCGCCGTATCACTGTCCCTCGGTATCGAATTCGGTGTCGTCGATTTGTCGCTGGCTCCTACTCCAACCGTCGGCGACAGTGTCGGGGAGATATTTAAAATTCTCGGCGTCGATGCCATTGGCGCACCGGGTTCAACGGCTATTCTGGCCATGCTCAACGACGCGGTGAAAAAGGGTGGCATCTTTGCCAGTAAGACGGTGGGTGGCCTGAGCGGTGCATTTATCCCGGTCATGGAAGACGCAATGCTTGCCGAGGCAGTGGGTAACGGATCACTGTGTCTGGAAAAACTTGAGGCTATGACCTGTGTCTGCTCCGTGGGCCTGGATATGATTGCCATCCCCGGTTCGGTTGACGCCGATACTATCTCGGCAATCATTGCCGACGAGATGGCCCTCGGCGTTATCAACGGCAAAACCACTGCCGTGCGCCTCATTCCGGTGCCCGGCAAGGAACCGGGCGATTACGTGAGCTTCGGTGGCCTTTTCGGAGCCAGCCCGATCATGCCGATCAGAAATGTCGGCATGTCCAGTCGATTCATCGCTTGGGGCGGCAGGATGCCG
>JBBQVT010000013.1:0-47356 GCA_038211245.1 Desulfobulbales bacterium
ACGCTCTGCAAGCGGGCCTCGGCGCATACCTTCCGCCACAGTTTTGCCAGTCATCTCCTACAGGCAAATATCGATATTCGGACGATTCAGGAGTTGCTTGGTCACAGCGACCTGAAAACTACCATGATCTATACTCATACCAGGGTCAGGGGGTCAGAATCAAATTAAAATCTCATGTATCAAAATCTAAATGGACGTCCCCGTTTGTTCTTGTTCTTCAGGAAAGGAAAGGTCCCGCTATTGCACCCGCGTCGCGCGGTGCTTTAACCGCCTTCTATAGCATAGGACATGCGCTTCACTGAAAACGGCAAGTGCGGGAAGCGCTTGGTCTCCCCATCTTTGAAGCCGAGTTTTCGATACCAACGCAGTAGATCGTCGTGTTCGCCGATAACCCCGATATTGATGGTGACAACGGAAGCCGTCCGGGCGAGTGTAATAATGTGTTGCACCAAGCGGGCGCCGACGCCGCGATGGCGATGTGCCGGCAGAACGAAAAGGCGATGCATATAGGCGAGACCGGTCTTCGGAGTCTCGAAAGCGACGCACGCGATGCAGGTCGAGGCCTCTTCGGTGATGAAGTAACGCTGACCGCGAGCAAAATCGGCTTAAATCCAATCATCGGTGCAAAGAGACGGATGCTTTGGGCAGTTGCCGGCATGGAGACCGAATTTTACCGCAACGTCCTTGTTGGCTTCGCTGATGAGCCTTGTCAGAGTGGTACTATCTTCTAAAGTGGCTTCTCGAATAATCATGGTTGTGTTAAAGAGTGGGAAAAGGTGGAAATTCGCCTTACTGTCTGGCCTTCACGAATGGTCACTGCCAGCAACCTTGCTTCCTGCAAAATACTCTCTTCGTCCAAGGTAAGAAGTTTTCTCTTCAGCATAACAACTCTTCCGTCGATGACAACGGTTTCCACGTCAGCCCCGTTGGCTGCGTAAACCAGGTGCGAATAGACATTGTAGAGTGGCACCGAATGCGGATGATTCAGCTCAAGGAGGATGAGGTCAGCGCGTTTACCCTTTTCCAGCGATCAGATCTGTAGAGCATCGTATTTTTCTCCTGGAGTTTTTCGGCAAGAACGGGGCCACCAGTCAAGGTTTTGTTATAAGTTGCCCTCTTGTTCCCCTTTTTCTGCTAGGTTATCAATGGTTTTTATGCCATTTCCGACCAAAAGGCTGTTTTTTCTCTTTCCGGTGCATATGGTATATTGTTACTTTCCAAGAGGCCCTTATGGTATGGCCGGCAGGAAATGAGTTGTGAGCAGAGGTTCGGAGATTCTTCTACGGCAGGGCTCCGAAGAACAATAAAAATAAGAGTGAGGAACGGCATGGCGAAGAAAAAGCAAAAAACCGGCAAAAAGACCTACGAAGTTATCGCAAAACACTACCCGAAGGTCATAAAAGCGGTTGAAGCCCTGGGCACCACAGTGCGGGGGGCCGGTCCCCTCGACGAGAAGACCAGTCATCTCATCCAGTTGGCGGCCGCCGCGGCAACCGGCTCCGAGGGTGCGGTGCACTCCCATACTCGAAGGGCGAAAAAAGCCGGTGCCACGTCGGAGGAGATTACCCACGCCCTTCTCATGCTCATCTCGACCATCGGCTTTCCGCAGGCCATGGCAGCAATTTCCTGGAGTCGCGATATCCTGGAAGCTGAAGAAAAAGATAAAGATAAAGAGTAAAACGGCAAACAAGTTGTGCGCGGTCGGGCGTCAACCGACGCCTGACTATTTCTTGCGCTTTTTTGTTGCCGCCGGACTGCTGGGAAAAAAATTCAAGCAGTTCTGCGGAGTATGATGATGGGTAAAGGCAGGTTGCAGACAAAGAGATGAAACGTTCACCAAAACGCAAGCGGACTGTTATCCTACTAGGAGTTGTCTGTCTCTTCTTAGGCTTAGCTGCAGGTTACGTCACCGTCTCTCGTCTCAGTGACGAGATTCGCCAAAAGTTTGACGGCAAACGTTGGTCTTTGCCGGCTATTGTCTATGCCCGTCCGCTGGAGTTATATCCGGGCTTGCGGTTTTCCCTGGAGATGCTGGAAGAAGAGCTGCAATTGTCCGGTTACCGGCGGGAACCACAGGAAAAGGGCGCCGGCAGTTATACCCGCAATGGTCCGACTATCCGTCTGGTGACCCGCGATTTCCATTACCCTTCCGGCCCTGAGCCCAGCAGGCAGCTCTCCATTACCTTTGCCGCAGGCCATATCGCCACCCTGACAACCGGCGAAGGTCGCAAGCCGGTGTCCCTGGCTCGCCTCGATCCGGTTCGTATCGGCAGCTTTCATCCCCTTGTCCATGAAGACCGGCTGATTCTTTCCCGGGCGGAGATCCCCGATCTCCTTATCGACACCTTGCTGGCAATAGAGGATCGCAATTTTTACTCGCACCACGGCCTTGCACCCCTGGCTATTGCCAGGGCTTTATTTGCCAATATCCGTGCCGGAAAAACCGTGCAGGGCGGCAGCACCCTGACGCAGCAATTGGTGAAAAATCTCTTCCTCAATCGGGAACGGACCCTATGGCGCAAAGCCATGGAGGCGATCATGGCACCGATTCTCGAATACTTCTATAGCAAAGATGAGATTCTTACTGCCTATATTAACGAAGTGTTCCTCGGGCAGGATGACAACCGGGCGGTGCACGGCTTTGCCCTGGCCAGTCAGTTTTATTTCCGCCGCGAGCTGCGAGATCTACGCCCAGATCAGATTGCCGTTCTGGTCGGCTTGGTGAAGGGGCCGACCTATTACGATCCACGGCGCAATCCCGAAAATTGTCTTGAACGTCGCAATGTGGTGCTGGAAAGCATGGCAACTCGTGCTATTCTCAACAAGGCCGCATACACCGAGGCTCTGGCCAGGCCGGTAACCGAGGTTGCCGTACAAAAAAACGGTTTTAACCGTTTTCCCGCCTTTCTCGATTTGATCAAACAACAGTTGGCCGGCGAATATCGCGAAGTGGATCTCAAAACCAATGGGTTGCGGATACTTACGACGCTTGATCCGCAAATCCAGCATCAAGTGGAAAAAAACCTGAAGGAAACCATTGCATTTCTTGAGAACAAACAAAAACTTCAAAACCTTGAAGGGGCGGTAGTCATTACCGGCCGAGAAAATGGCGAAGTGCTGGCTCTGGCCGGGGGCAAGAATCCGCTGTCGCCGGGGTTCAACCGGGCCTTGCAGGCGAAACGGCCCATCGGCTCACTGGTCAAGCCGGCAGTGTATCTGGCGGCTTTGCAAAAAGGATACACCCTCGCCAGTCCCCTCGACGACAGCACGGTTTCCCTGAATATTGAGGGCAGCGGTAAGTGGCGTCCGGAAAACTATGACCACAAAGAGCATGGGCGGGTGCCGCTTTTTATAGCTCTTGCCCATTCCTACAACCTTGCCACTGTTCGCCTCGGCATGGACATAGGTCTTGACAATGTTCTGGCTGCCATCCGTGATCTCGGCTACGGCGAGGAAATTCAACCCTACCCATCGCTGCTCCTTGGCGCTGTCGATATGTCGCCGTTTGCGGTCAGCCAGATATATCAGACCATTGCTGCGGGCGGTTTTTATACGTCGCTTCGGGCGATTAGCAGTGTCATGGCGGCCGACCACAGCGCATTGCATCGCTATGCTCTGGCGGTGGAACAGCGGTTTAGCCCGGAGGTCATCTATCTCCTGACCCACGCCATGCAACGGGTGGTAAGTGAAGGCACGGCCACGGCGCTCTTATCTTCACCGCTGAAAAATCATGCGGTCGCCGGGAAAACCGGCACCTCCGATAATCTTCGGGACAGCTGGTTTGCCGGTTTTACCGGTGATCATCTGGCGGTGGTCTGGCTGGGCCGCGACGACAATGCCCCCATCGGCCTTTCCGGCTCGGCCGGCGCCCTGAAAGTATGGGAGAAAATTATGCGGGAAGTGGTGTCATCGCCCCTGAAGCCTGTTGAACCGGAAGGCATTGCCTGGATGGCCCTTGACCGGACGACGTTTGCCGGGAGCCGCAACGGCAACAGCAGCAACGAACTGCCGTTTATTGCCGGTACCCTGCCTGTCGCCGCTGCTTCTCCGGCTCTTCCCAATACCAGCAATACCAGCAAGCCGAAAAACGCCGCCATGGGTATTTTTGAGACCATCGGCGGTTGGTTTAAATAAAAATAAAGATATTGTAATAAGTTATGAATGTTCGGAGTGTTTCCTTATTTTCCCCGCTATGCCGTCGGTTGGCGTTGTTCCTCCTGATGGTGGTGATTCTCAACGGTTGTGCCGCCCCCCGTAAGACAGAACCGCCGTCGAGCCCGCTGATTTCGCCCCCACCTTTGGAATATAAACCGGTCACCGGGCCGGCCGCAGCCCTCTATCAGGATGCGGATATAGCCTTGCAGTCCGGCCGCTTGGCCGAGGCGGAAATGCTGCTCGAGCGCGCCCTGCGCATCGAACCGCGCAACCCCTATTACTGGCATAGTATGGCCCAGGTGAAATACCGGCAGGGGAAATATCGCGACACTGTGCAGTTCTGCTTAAAAGCCGAGAGCCTCGCCGGCAAACAATCGCAACTCGTAGCCCGCAACAAGGAATTGCTGCAGCAGGCGAAAAAGGCGGTACAGCCGCAGTGAGAAAGGTCTTGTTCTTGACAGATGGAGGAGGAGGGCGTAGATTGTTGACTCGTTAATTATTGAGGAGGCAATCAATGAATTCCTGTGATGAATCTTTTTTCCGCCTTATTGCCCTCACCGGCCAGGCGATGCGCAGTTATGCCGATCAGCGGCTGAAGAGCTTCGACCTGACTGTGGAACAATTGCAACTGCTCAAAGAATTGACAGCTGATGCCGGTCGGCCGCAAAGTGTTCTTGGGGCGCTTTCCAGTAAGAGTCCGGCCAATGTCACCAGAATTCTTGACCGGCTGGAAAAGAAAAAGCGCATTGTTCGCCGCCAAAATCCGGATGATCGTCGGTCGAGTCTTGTTTTCCTCACCGAGGAGGGGGAGAGACTCCAGACTGAAGTCTTCAGCCTCTTTGAGGGGCTGCGCTCCGAATTGGTTCGAGGTATCAGCAACGAGAGCCAGCAGGGGGCTGTATTGGTACTTGAGGCGATAAAAACCAATATTGAAAGGATGTCCGACAGACAACTTAGAAAGGAGTCAAACAGATGAAACTGTGGAGTTTAATTGTGGCCCTGGTGCTGAGTGCTTCCTTCAGCCAGGCCATGGATCTCGCCGGGATGCAGACCTTGGCCTTAAATAATCGCGAAGTGATTCAGCAGTATATGACCATCTTTGAACAAAGTGAAAAAGAAATCATCCGGGCAAAAAGCGGCTATTATCCGGCGGTTGATCTTTCATACACCGCTAACGCCTTGAACGAAGACAGTCTTCTCGAGCAAAAGGAAAACTCGACCGCCATGGGCAAGATCAGCATGAATCTCTTTGCCGGCTTTCGTGATAAGTACGGCCTGCAGTCTGCTGAAATGCTGCAAAAGGTCGAACAGTACAAACTGCAGGGCATCAGGCAGGATATTCAGCTGAATGTGGCTCTCGCCTATCTGGCGGTTTTTGAGCGCCGGGCCAATCGCACGGTGGGCGAATCGGCCTTCCAGACCCTCGGCAAGATATATAAGGATGGGGACAGCCGTTTTCAGGTCGGACTTATCGGCAAAAATGAGCTGTTGAAATTCCGTGTTGATTATGACAACGCCGATATCACCTTTAAATCCGCCGATGCCGGTTTGAAAAAAAGTGTCATTGATCTGGCTCGTCAGGTGGGCAGTGATATCAATCTTCTCGACCTCGATTTTGCCGACTTCAATACCCTGCCTCCGCTGGCGGATAGGGCGCCGTATCTTGAAAAAATGTTGGCGGGGAGAAGCGAGATCAAGGCCCTGGAAGCAGCAATCGACGCCACTGCGGCACAGGTTGAGGCGGCCAAGAGTGGTTTCTACCCGCGGGTTGATGCGGTCGGCAGCTATCGGCGTTATGACGACAACTTTGTTAACGGCAATAGTGCAATTGGCGATGAGGAGTTGCGGGCACAGGTGGTAATGTCGATGAATCTCTACCAGGGCCGCACCACCGAGGCGACTGTTGCCAAGACTCTGCTGCAAGTGCGCGCCCAGCATTACGAACTGCAAGAGTTGAAGCATTCTCTGGTCAACGAGTTGGACAACCTCTTTATCGACTTGCAGGTGAACCTTGATAATGTCTTAGTGGCCAGGCGCTCCATTGAACAGGCCAAGGAGAATCTTCGTATCACCCAGCTGAAATACGACGAGGGGCTGCAGCGGGAAGCGGATCTGCTCGACGCCATCACCAGCCTGTCGCGGGCTCAGTACAATTACGTGGCGGTGATGCGCACGGTTTTTACCAATAACTTTCGTTTGACCCGGATGATTGGGGGCTTTTGAGTACATGGAAAGACTACTGATAATAATTGCTGCGGCGTTGATTGGTACCGGATTTTACCTGTGGTTCTCGTGGATGGTTCGTAAGCCTGCCATGCGCGATTATATAGCGACCCACCAATGGCTCCTTCATCCCAATTCCATCTGTTATTGGCGCGCGGTATTGGCGTTGGTGGGTTTTGTCCTGTATTTTTGGCTGGGCTATCAGGTCATTGCCATTTTTATTTTTACCTTTGCCGCCATCCTCGACGGGGTTGACGGCGTTGTCGCGAGAAGTTGCGATATGGCAACTTCGTGGGGGCAGACCCTCGATCCGTTGTGTGATAAGCTGACCTATCTGCCCCCCTTGGTTGGATTTGCGTATCTGGGGATCATGTCGATTGAGACTGTCTGGATTTTAGTGGGGGTCGAATTGGCAGGGCAGTTTCTCGCCAGACATGTCCTGGCCGTCATCAAATATTCCGTGGCTGCCAATAACTTTGGGAAGATCAAGGCGATAATTTGTTTCTCTCTGGTTATCTACTGCGCGCTGCTTGATGGGAATTCCGGCGTCATCGACATGGGTGACGAGGTCTTGGTGGCGTGTCTTATCCTTTCCGCAGCATCGGTGATCTGTAAATTCATTCCCAATCGACTGTATGCCGACATCCTCTCAACGCTCAACTTCTTTTGCGGTATCGCCAGCCTTATCCTTACCCATAACCTGCATTTTGCCTGGGCAATCTTTGCCATAATCGTCGGCCAGCTCTTTGATTTGTTTGACGGCAGAATGGCGGAAAAACATGGAGGGACGAAATATGGTCCGTATCTCGATGATATTGCCGATTTCGTCAGTTTCGGTCTTTCTCCCGCCTATGTGATAACCTTGTCGGCCGGGTCCTGGGCGTGGATTTTTGGCCTGATCTATTTATCCGGGGTGGCCTATCGACTGATCCGCTTTGTTGTCGTTGATAAAAAACGCACCGATCTACCCTACGGTATTTTTAATGGCTTGCCAAGCCCTGCCGGAGCCCTGGTCGTGCTTGGTGCCGCTTTAGTCGTACCTGCACAATATCTATGGATTGTGGCGATGTTGTCTGTTGGACTGATGATCAGTCATGTGCGCTTTGCCCACTTTGGCCGGGTAATTCTCAAGCAGGTTCCCAAACCGCTGTTTTTTCTCACCTGCGCGGCACTGGTTTTGGTTATAGCCTTTATTATAAAAACAAAGAACGTGCAGATGTTCGGTTACCTCATTCTCTTCACCGTGTTGACATATATGATTGTCGGAAGGAAATGCCTGAAGACTAATAACTAAAGGATCTTACCCGTGCGATTGTTTTTTTGCGTGGAAAGAGCCCTCACCAAGAATTACCTTGTAAAAGGCATCTATATCAAGTAGATTGCATGAACTAAATAAAAAATAGCACACTCTTTTCATGATATCTTACGCTGTAACTCTATTAGTTTCGATACCTTAAAAGTTTTTGCTGAAAATTTCAAAAGAAGGAAACCAGCATGAAACTTTTTATAGGTAGCCTACCTTATAATATTACCGAACCCGAATTATCCGAACTTTGTGGTCAATTTGGCAGTGTTGTCAGTGCCAAGCTAGTTATTGATCAATTCTCTGGTCAATCTAAAGGATTTGGTTTTATTGAGATGTCTACCCGATCGGAAGGGCACAAGGTAATGGAGGGCTTAAACGGCAAAGACTATAAGCATCGTACGCTGGTTTGTAATGAGGCGAAACCTCCGGTTAAGAAGGGTGCCAGACGCAGATAACCCAGGCCCCAAAATACAATTACTGAGTGTGTCGATGCGATGCATTCAGTTTGTTCACCAATGGTTCCTTAATGGGACCAACCACACAACTGTGCGACAAAGTCGCACAATGCACAAGGAGTAGTTACAATGGCTGAAGGAACAGTAAAATGGTTTAATGATTCAAAAGGTTTTGGTTTTATCGAGCAAGATGGTGGCAAGGATGTATTCGTACATCACACTGCTATCAAGGCAGAGGGCTTTAAGTCTCTCCAAGAGGGAGAGCGGGTAAGCTTCGACGTAGTCGAAGGCGCCAAAGGCCCGGCTGCGGCAAATGTCGTCAAACGCTAATTTTATATTGCGTTAAAATATTTTCACCCCGGCCCTTGGCAGGGGTGAAAAATGTCGGCAGGCCTTGTTAAACGGATTGTTGCGAAAAGCAGGAAGTTAGGACCAATTCACAGGTGATGAAAATCTGGAGATGCGGCTGCAGAGAAACGATCCGTTTTATCCTGCTTTAAAAGCTGGCGCAGTTGGTTTTTCCCTTTCTTATATTCTTCTCCGTCCTTTCTTTGTCGTAACCGGCCATTCCAATAGTACCGGTTTCAGGATTCATCCGTTCACCGGCACTTGTCTGTTATGCACTTCTGCGTGTACGCCCCGATCGTTAGCTGAAATCTCGACGTAATTGCTTTTTGTTAATCTTTCCGACGCTGGTTTTAGCGATCTGTTCGACGATCAATACCTTCTCCGGCATGCCGTATTTGGGAATAGTGCCGTTATCGACTTGGATCTGAATGGCGGCAAGTATATCCTCGGCGCGTAAGGGCTCAATGTTGCCCGGCTTAGGGACCACCAAGGCAACCGGCCTTTCGCCCCATTTTGCATCCTGAATGCCGATGACCGCCACCTCACTGACGCCCGGATGTTGACTGATGATATCCTCAAGTTCAAGGGATGAGATCCATTCTCCCCCGGTTTTTATGACATCTTTTAGTCGATCGGTGATCTGCAGGTATCCCTCGGTATCGATATAGCCGATATCGCCGGTATGCAGCCAGCCGCCTTCCCAGAGTTCCCGGCTCTTTTCTTCATCTTTAAAATACCCCTGGGTCAGCCATGGGGCGCGGACGACCACCTCGCCGGTCGATTTTCCGTCATGGGGTACCGGTTGACCATTTGGGTCAAAGAGTTCCAGTTGCACGTTACTGATCGGCATTCCGGTCCGACAGCGCATGGTTATCTGTCGAGTTTCGTCCCATGCACGCATATGCGGCTTAAGGAGAGCCAAGGTCAGAATCGGGCAGGTTTCCGACATGCCGTAACCGGTAAAGACATTAATGCCGTGGTCCATTGCCTGCTTGCACATGCCTTTGGAGAGGGCTGAGCCGCCGATGATGACCTTCCATCGCGAGAGATCGCATCCTGCAATGGCCGGATTCGACAGCAACATGTGGAGGATGGTTGGTACGCAATGGGAGAAAGTAACATCATGGGTGGTGACGAGATTGAGAAGTTTTGCCGGTTCGTAGCGCCCAGGGTACACCTGTTTGGCGCCGAGCATGGTCATGAGGTAAGGCATTCCCCAGGCATGAACGTGGAACATCGGAGTCATCGGCATATATACATCTGTCGAACTGATTCGCGCTTGACTGTCTTGAGCGCAAATTACCGAGAGAACCCCATAGGTGTGCAGAACCAGCTGGCGGTGGCTGAAGTAGACTCCTTTGGGCAGTCCTGTAGTGCCGGTGGTATAAAAGGTAGTGGCGATGCTGTTCTCGTCAAAATCCGGAAAAGAGTATTCTTCCGGTTGTTCTCGCAGTATCTGCTCATATTCGGCATCCTGGCCATTTGGGGCTTCATTGCTGTCACTCAGAAGCACGACTTTTTTAACCGTTGTCAAGTTGTCTTTGATGGCGGCAAGCATCGGCAGGAATTCGGAATTGATGAGGAGAACATCATCTTCCGCGTGATTAATGGTATAGAGCAGCTGCTCGCTTGACAGGCGGACATTGACGGTGTGGAGGATTGCACCGATCATCGGCACGGCGAAATAACATTCGAGATAGCGGTGCGAATCCCAGTCCATGACCGCCACCGTATCTCCGGCTTGAACGCCGAGTTTTGTCAGTGCATGGGCGAGCCGGCAGATTCGTTTACCGAACTGGCGGTAGGTAAACTCCAGCTGATCCCGGTAGATTATTTTTTGGTCCGGTGCATAAATCAGCGGCGTTGTGAGCAGGGTCTTAATGAGCAGAGGGTAAGCGTAGGCGGAAGGCGTGGGACTGAGGATTTTGGTCTTCATGATACACTCCTTGGAATGAAGAATTATGGTAGCGGATCGCTCCATTCTTAGTTAACTAGCTTTTATGAGCAATAAGAATGGAACGATCGAAAACGGCGATCATTACTTGACAAGCAAAAAAAGGGCCAAGTTGCTTCCCGGAAAACACTGCTTAAAATACCGGGCTGTTAGACGGTTGGGCTGAAGGCCGAGGCGAAAGACGGTGGGAAAGAAATAACTCGCTTGCCATGGAGAATATGCTGCTATCTCTTTGATAGTATGTTCAAAAAATATCAACAACTGGCAATAACTCATAATGGGTCAATAATTACTCATTGTCCTTGTTGAGAAGGTTGAGTTGGCGCATTTTCAGATAAAGAGTTTTTCGTTCTATGCCGAGGATCTGCGCGACGCGGGTGCGATTCCACCGATAGGTCTGGAGGTGGCGGAGGATCAAATCCCGCTCAAAACGTCGTCCTGCATCGCGAAGGGACAGTGTCTGGTCAACGCCGGGTTGTGGTAGGACGACCGCATCAGAACCGTCAGGCCCAACATCCCTGCCGGGAAACTCAAGTATGTGCAGATTGACGTAGCGCTGGATGGTGTTCTCCAGCTCACGGACATTTCCCGGCCAATGGTGGTTGAGCAGCATATCCAGGGCATGACCGTGCAGAAGGGGTGGTTTGCTGTCCGGAGAATGCTTTTGCAGAAAGTGCTCAATGAGAAGAGGAATGTCCTCCCGGCGCTGTCTGAGCGGGGGGATGGTGATCGGGATAATGTGGATGCGATAAAAAAAATCTTCCCGCATCCGGCCGCAATCGAGCAAAGCTCGAAGATTTTGATGCGTTGCGGCGATGATCCGGACGTCGGCTTGCCGGCTTTGCAGTCCACCCAAAGGAGTGTAACCATTACTTTCCAATACCCGTAAAAGCTTGATTTGCATGGTCTCGTCTATCTCGCCCAGCTCATCGAGAAAGAGGGTGCCGCGGTCGGCCCGATCAAAAAAACCAGGTTTATCCTTGTCCGCTCCGGTAAATGCCCCTTTTTGGTATCCGAAAAATTCGCTTTCCATCAGCCCTGCCGGAATGGCGGCGCAATTGACGGGAACAAATGGTTTCCCGGCCCGGTCGCTCATCTCGTGGATGGCCTTAGCCACCAGTTCTTTGCCGGTGCCCGATTCGCCGTAGAGAATGACATTGGCATGGGTGGCGGCGGCACGCAAAATGAGTTCGTAGACCTTCTGCATCGCCGGACTTTTACCGATGATTGCCCCAAATTTATAGCGGTCGCGAATGGTTTCCCGCAACCGCAGATTTTCTTTGGTCAGATAGTTTTCTCTTTCTTTCAGCGCATCTTCGGCGGTTTTCCGTTCATGGATGTCGATAATAACCGTCTGTTTCTGGGAAATCTCGTTTTCTTCCTGATACACTGGGGAACTGACCGCATAGTACCAGCGACCGTCAAGGGGGTTGCGGAACTCATATTTGACCGTTAAACCTTGAAACACCTTGGCGTCATCACACCAGGAACAGGGGCTGTCAAGACCGTACAGTCGTTTATGGCAGGGCATTTCCTCGGAGTCGTCAACCTGAGAATCTTTCTGCTTACGGTTCATAAACAGCAGTTTATGGTCGATGGCAGAGATGTAAAGAAAACCTTCGAAGGCTTCGAGAATGCCGCTCAAGCGCGAGGTACTTTCGAGGAGATAGCGGCGCGCGGTTTTCAGGGAGGTGATGTCGAGGAGTGAGGCAACGCTGGCCTCAGATCCGGCAAGCATATCGACGCGTAAAAAGACATCCTTTAAAGCCCCATGTTTATCCCTCAGGGTAAATTCATATTCGATGGGAGTGCTACCGGTTGCATTACGGCGGGACACATGATAGTGCAGCATTTTGTCGAGATCGTCGGCTTTAGCAACAAAGATCGGCCATTTAATTTTGCCTTCAAGCTCATCTTTACTGTATCCGGTAAGGCTCACAAAGCGTTCGTTGGCAAGCGAGACGGTGGTGTCTTTTTCGATGATGATGGTGGCGGTGCCGGTATTTTCAAAGACGCTGCGGTATTGATCGACACTTTTTTGCAGGGCATTTTCGGTGTCTTTTTGGCGGCTGATATCCTCGACAAAGCCTTCAAAATAGCTGATCTCTCCGGTGGCGCTCCGTGAGCTGCGGACATGCAGTCGACAATCGAAAAATGATCCGTCCTGTTTTTGCCATCTACTTTCGAAATGCAAAGGTTCGACGCCGGCGGCGAGTTGTGCGAGCAGGCCTTGGCGAGTATTTGGCTCCTGATACAGGTGGGCAATGTTGCCGCCGGTCTGCAGGCAAAATTCCTTGAAGTCGGAGTACCCGAGCATTTTCGCAAAGGCTGCGTTGCCATCAAGGATTCGGCCGTCGATGGATGTACGGATAATACCAATAGGGGCCAGTCGAAAGAGCTCAAGATACTGATGTAAGTCGGCCTCTTGAAGGAATGTATTTGGCGAGGGAAGAGCTTCAGCCATCTGTTCTCCCAAAGGTTTCTTGTCTTGGCTGGTTTTTTGGCATTGTTGTCAGGCGGTAAAGAGAGGCAAGGTAGTTTTGCACCTCGGCGCTGTCTTCACCGGGTGCCCAGGATGCAAAGTCTTTATCGGTAGTCGGCTCATAGGGGCCTGGTTTTACTTCGAAGACCACGGTGTCGGCACGAAGAGCAAGAAAGGTGTGATAAATTCCGGCTTCGCTGTCAAAGCCGAATTCGGGTGTGCCTGCCGCAAGGGTGAGAATCTCTTGCACATCACCGTGCGCACCGAAAACCAGATATAAAAGAGAGCCTTGCAAAACGATAATTGATTCCTGCTTGGGGGGATAGAGATGACGATGGGGCTGAATGTAACTATCAGGTTGAATGGCATTGAGCATCCGCTGCAGAGGGGCATCAGGGGTTTTATGTAATGGCAGAATGACGCGTTTTCTCGGGCTTGATCTGGAGGCCTCGATCGCCTGTTGCATAAGATCGACACCGATGATAGTGGTCAGGCCGATTGGCGCTTGCAGGGCTTTTCTCTGTATGGACATAAGCATCTCCTAGGCATAATCAGAAGCAAAAATCTTTGTCGCTCTACCGACAACATGCGGGACTGCTGGTTTCATGAGACTCTATCTACCTCTGTTTTTAATAAAATTCTCGATGAGCAGACGGGAGATGGAGATAGTCGACGGCAGGACCGGCAAATCACGCACCGAAAACCATCTGGCGTCCTCAAGTTCCTTTTTATCAATACGGATCTCCCCGCTTTTATAGGTGGAAATAAAGCCGATCATCAAAGAGTGAGGAAAGGGCCAAGGCTGGCTGGCAACGTAGTGAATATTGTCGACGCTCAGCGCAACTTCCTCGTATATTTCCCGGCTGACAGCTTCCTCAAGGGTTTCGCCCGGCTCGACGAAACCGGCCAAAGTGCTGTACATCCCGGTGGGAAAACGCGGTGCCCGGGCGAGAAGAATATGGTCCTCCCGGACAATGGACATGATGACCGCCGGAGAAAGCCGAGGGTAACTGATAAAATTGCAGCTTGGGCACTTTCGGGCAAGTTCGCACCGTCGATCAATCATGGCAGTGCCGCATTTGCCGCAGAAGCGATGTTCCCGATGCCAATGGACAATTTGAATCGCCCGTCCGGCGAGACAAAAAATATCGTCATCAACGACTCCGAAAAGACTGCGTAAATCGCGGAATTCCATATCCTGAAGTTCAGGAATATCGGCATCTAGAGCGGCAACAAAACAATCGGTGCAGGCATATCGGCCAAGATATCTGCTGAAAATCGGATGCAGGCCGAGCTGCTCAGGGCTCAACGTACAGATTGCTACCGGTTCATATCCCGGCGAATGGACGAGAAGTTTGTCCTTTGCAAAAATGAACCACCAGCTGCAGCTTGCCGTTCCATTCGGTTGAACACCGGCTGAAAAGGGCGATTTTAGGGCGAAAGGGGAGATCATGGTCTTTGTCTAATACCCATGGCAAGTTTTGCTTTGAGCAAGGTGGAAATCAGCCAAGGTGCCCATCGCTCACCGGCCTTTTCCCTGATTTTTGCTGCGGCCTGGAGTTAGCCGGCAAAGGCAAGACGGAAAAGACCCGGAAACTATGGTTTCTGGCGACCGCGATTTTTTTGGCGGGCCTGATTACCTGTTGATGTATTGCCATCCGGATGGTAAAAAGTCAAGATGTGGAAGTGAAAATATCTGTGATTTACCGCAGTTAGTTCCACGGCCACTTGAGTATGGCCGATTCTTTCCTGAATCTTGATCATTTTCAAGGCAGGAGATGTCTATGGAGGCTCTGCCGAGAGCTGGAAAATATGGGGAAAAGGACGTGAAAATACTTATAGCGGAAGATGAATTTACCACCCGAATGATGGTTCAGGTATGTCTTGAGAACTGGGGCTACCGTGTTGAAAGTGTGACCAACGGCAATGATGCCTGGGCGGTGTTGCAAAAGCCGGACGCACCACATATCGCCATTCTTGACTGGGAAATGCCGGAGTTGGATGGCGTCGAGGTCTGTCGGAGGGTAAAGGAGATGGACGCCATCAACCCTCCTTACATCCTGCTGCTGACTTCCCGGGATAGCAATACCGACATAGTCAAGGGATTTGATGCCGGTGCCGATGACTACATGACCAAGCCCTTTAATGACAATGAACTCCGGGCCAGGGTCCGGGTAGCCGAACGGTTGGTGCGCACCCAATCCTCCCTCTCGGAATCGGTGGCTGAGTTAAAAGAGGCGTTAAATCAGGTGGAAATGCTTGAGAATGGCGTCGAGGCTTGCCGCCAATGTCAGAAGATTTTCAGTCCTTATGACGGGGAGTGGTATGGACTTGGCGACATTCTGGGAAATGACGCCGACCCTCGGTTTATCGCCAACACTTGCCCGGGCTGCCTTAAAAAATAGCAATTCAGCAGCATCTGCTGACCGGCAAGACAAGACCGGGCAGGTCTCCGGGCTGAGGTCGCTTACATTCCCACGGCAAACATAGCATCCAGGTCGTGTCGGGAATAGGCCTTAAAGGCGAGCATTGTTTCGGTTTTCTCGATTGCTTCAATGCTATGCATTTTCTTGGTGACGAGGTCGGCCAGTTCGTCATTGGTGGCGACGCGCACAATGGCCACCAGGTCATAATTACCGCTTACCGAATAGACCTCGGAGATACCGGGGAGAGCCTTGAGGAGTTCGGCAACTTCATTGATTTTTGTCCGTTCAACATTCATGAGAATTATTGATGTAACCATGTGCTCTCCTGTAAGCTGTTTTGTCGCTGTTTGGATTTTTCGGAAAATGAATGAGTATCGATAGATATAGCGTCTTTGAGGAATTTTGACAATCAGCGGATGGATTTTTCTTGGCTTTCTTCGGCTTGAAGGTGACAATCATTTCATGATTGGAATCTTCAAAGCCGATGCATGCCGCGGATTTTTGATGCCTTCAGCTAAAAACTCACAAGAGGTGCCCCATGCTGCCAGAAAAATATGAAAAGTTCCGCACAAAAATAGCTACATCCATTCCCGCCGACAATATCATCACCGATCTTTTGCGGACACTCACCTACGGCACCGATGCCAGTTTCTATCGGCTGATTCCAAAGATTGTCATCAACGTCGAAAACGAGAAGGAGGTGCAGTTTATCCTTCGCGAGGCCCATAAACTGAAATTGCCGGTGACCTTTCGGGCTGCAGGAACCAGTCTTTCGGGCCAGGCCGTCACCGACTCCATTCTTGTGCGGTTGGGTCAGGGCTGGCGTAAATACCGGGTGTTCGATAACGCCTTGAAGATCCAGCTGGAACCGGGCATCATCGGCAGTCAGGCAAATGCGCTCTTGGCCGAGTTTGACCGCAAGATAGGACCTGATCCCGCCTCCATCGACAGTGCCAAAATCGGCGGCATTCTCGCCAATAATGCCAGCGGCATGTGCTGCGGAGTCGAGCAGAACAGCTATAAAACCATCGACAGTATGCGGGTGGTTCTTGCCGATGGTACCGCAGTCGACACCGCCGAGGATACGAGTCGGGCTGAATTTATCCGGTCGCACGGAAATCTTCTCGATAAACTCAAAGGATTGAGGGCACGGGTACTGGCCGATGCGGTGCTCGCCGAGCGTATCCGTTATAAATTCAAAATTAAAAACACCACCGGCTACAGTCTCAATGCCCTGGTTGATTTTGACGATCCCTTTGACATCATGATTCATCTGATGATCGGCAGTGAGGGTACGCTGGGATTCATTTCCGATGTCGTGTATCGGACCGTGGTCGAGCATCGCCACAAGGCCAGCACCTTGATTTTTTATGCGGATGTGCAGACCGCCTGCCGGGCTATACCGATCCTGCAGAAACTGCCGGTCGCCGCCGCCGAACTGATAGACCGGGCCGGGTTGCGGTCGGTGCAAGACAAGCCTGGCATGCCCGAGTATCTCCGTGAGCTGGGGGGCTCAGTAACTGCTCTTTTGGTAGAGACCAGGGCGGAAGGGGCAGAAATTCTTGCGGCCCAGATCGGCCGGATCTGTGAGGCTCTGAAAGAATTGCCGACTGTCCTTCCCATCGTTTTCACCGATATTCCGGCTGAATACACCGCCCTGTGGAAGATTCGTAAAGGACTGTTTCCGGCGGTTGGCGCGGTTCGTAAAACTGGAACCACGGTTATTATAGAAGATGTAGCTTTTCCTGGTGAACACCTGGCAGATGCTGCTATTGATCTGCAGGGCCTCTTTCAAAAATATGGCTACAATGAGGCGATCATCTTCGGCCACGCTCTGGACGGCAATCTCCATTTTGTATTCACCCAGGATTTTTCCATCCAGTCGGAAGTGGTTCGCTATCGGGATTTCATGGACGAAGTTGTCAAGTTGGTCGTCGAAAAATACGATGGCTCACTTAAGGCGGAACACGGCACCGGACGAAATATGGCGCCTTTTGTCGAAAAGGAATGGGGCGAGGCGGCTTTCAACCTGATGCGCGACATCAAGGCCATTTTCGATCCCTTTAATCTCCTTAATCCGGGGGTTATCCTCAACGACGACGCCATGGCGCACATCAAGGATCTGAAGCCGTTGCCGGCTACCCATGAGATAGTCGACAAGTGCATCGAGTGTGGTTTTTGCGAACCGGTTTGTCCGTCCAAGGACCTGACCTTTACCCCGCGCCAACGCATTGTCGGGCGGCGGGAGATCAGCCGGAGGATGGCAGCCGGCGGTGAACCGCAACAGGTTAAGGCGCTGGCGAAGGCCTATCAGTATCCGGGCAAGGATACCTGTGCCGCCGACAGCCTCTGCTCGACCCGTTGCCCGGTTGGTATCGATACCGGTAAGATGGTCAAGGCTCTGCGTGAAGAGGCCAACGGCAGGCTTTCTCGTACCGTTGCTGATTGGGTGGCCGATAATTTTGGTGGGGTGGCGCGGGCCATCGGCACGACTCTGAATACTGTTGATGCAATCCATGGCAAGCTCGGCACGCCGTTTATGGACACGGCTTCGCAGCTCGCAAGAAAAGCGGTTTTGAATACACTGCCGCTGTGGAACCGTGAGATGCCCACCGCCGGCGGAAAAATCCAAGCGCAGCCGATTCAACCGGAAAATTCTTTGCAGGTGGTGTATTTTCCGAGCTGTGCCAGTCGCTCCATGGGCGGTCCGGCCAGGTCCGAGAACGAGAGGCAAGGGTTGCCGGAGAAAACCGGCTCGTTACTGCAGAAGGCCGGCTATGCAATCATCTATCCAGAGAATCTCGATCGTCTCTGTTGCGGCCAGGCTTTTGAAAGCAAAGGTTTTATGGGCCAGGCCGAGCGGAAATCGAAGGAATTGTCGGACGCCCTCTTGGCGGTATCAGATAATGGGAGGATTCCGGTACTCTGCGACACCAGCCCCTGTTTGTATCGGATGCGGGCAACGCTTGATAAACGGTTGCGGCTTTTCGAGCCGATTGAATTTGTTCTCACCTTCCTTATGCACCGCTTGCAGTTCACGCAGTTGGATGTCAAGGTGGCCGTGCACCCGACCTGTTCAACGAGAAAGATGGGGCTTGAGAATCAGCTTGAGCAATTGGCTAAGGCCTGTGCCAAAGAGGTGGTGATGCCAACGGATATTTATTGCTGCGGCTTTGCCGGCGATCGTGGTTTTAATTTTCCGGAGCTCAATGCCTCGGCGCTAAAGGACTTGAAGGACCATGTCTGTACCTGCGAGGCGGGATACTCGACCAGCAAGACCTGCGAGATCGGCCTCTCCCTGCATGGCGGCATTCCTTATCGGTCGATTCTCTATCTGGTCGATGCCGCGAGTAAGCCCATCGCCTGAGCCGTTGCCAAAAAATATTGATATCACGGTGAGTACAATACGATCGTATGGTCCTCACCGTCCAGTTCCTCGTCAATGATTGCCGCCAGGATCTGCCAATCACCGCCGGCGAGTCCTGCACCGATTTTCGGGTAACCGATGCGTTTGCCGGAAAACTCTGCTTTGAGTTTGGCAAAAAGTCGGCGGACCGCATGGTAATCAACCAGGACGTCGGCGCCATGGAAGTAATATTGGCTGTAGCCATTGACGATGGTTATCATGCGCCCATTACGGTTGACGGTGGCAGAGCTGTAACTGCCCAGTTTGTTCCGGTCACCCTTGACAGTGACCAGATCGGCGGCGTAGGCCTCGGGGAATTTTTCTTGAATAGTCTTCGCTATCCCGGCACCCATGCTGCAAAAACAATTGCAGCCATGGACAATGACATCAAATCGCCCTGCAAGAGCTAGGGTGATGAGATCGCCTTTTTCTAATTTCATGGCCTTTTTCGCCCTTGGTCAGTTTGGTTGTCCTGCTTGCTCCCTTTTAACCGCTCCATACAGGCGCACCAATTGTTCGAGGGCCTGGTAATTTTGTGCGCCCACAAGCTTGTGCCGGCCCATTATGAAGGTCGGTACCGCGGTGATACCCTTAAATTGGGCCTCATGCCAATCCCTGTCCACCGCATCCTTGTAGAGACGATCAGCCAGGACCTGAGCCGCTTCCTTTTTCGGAAGACCCAGGTTGCGGGTAATTTCCAAAAGTACGGGGATCTTGGCGAGATTAACACCGTCGGCGAAATAGGCTTTGAAGGCGGCCAGATGAAACTCATCCCCCTTGCCTGAGGCCATAGCCCACATGCCCAGTTCCTGCGCCAGCCTGCTGTTATAGGTCTTGGTCCTTGGGCCGAAGGGCAGGCCGAGTTCATCGGCGGTGGCCTTCAGGTGGGCAATCATTCCTGCCACTTTTTCCGGTGCAGCCCGAAACAATTCTTCGAGGGACTGGCCTTCCTCCGGAGTTTCCGGGTGCAGGGGGAAGGCCCGCCAGCGCACAATTATTTCATATTCTTGCCGTAATTTTTCAATACGCCCGGTAATGAAATAGCACCAGGGTCAGATATAGTCGGAAAATATTTCAAGTTGCATTGATTGTGTCATTTTCGTCTCCTTTTCGCGATAAGCCGGGGGCTTTTCATCGTCCTTTTGGGGTACTCTTGGCAAAGAGTTGTTGCTCACACTTTTTTATGTGATAACATGTCCATATTATCGGGGATGTGAAGGTGAGTGAATAAGACACGCAATTGAGTTGTCGGTATAGACGCAGCACTCAATATCGTGTATTGACCATCTAACCCCAATAAACAGGATAAGTACCTTTTTACGAAATTCTTTCTAAAAAATAAGAAATGAATTTCTTATATCTACAGAGTGGCGTTGCCTGATACCAAGGCAAAGAGATCAAAATCAAGTTAAAGGTGAATTTTTGCAAACAGTCGTAAAGAAGTGGTTCCGTGATAAAGATTCTGGATTTCTCGATAACGGCAGTGGCCCGGACATAATGGTGAGCAAGGCCGACCTGGTAAAATGTCAGTTTTTGAAGGTTGGTGAAACCGTCGACTTCGAATGTCACACTGATAGTCAGGGATTAATCGCCAAAAAGGTCAAACTTTCCAATCAGAAACAACAAAACGGTCACAATAGCGGCAACAAGAGCACGAAGCCATTTCGCTTTGGTGTAATGAGTTAAGCCGTTGTCAAAAAAATGCCGTAGTTTAGTTACCTCATGCCGATAAACGCTTGGCGAACAGTGACCAGATGCCGGCCGCAGAAAGCAATGATCCACCGACGATATTGAAACGTTTTTGCGCCCGGGGCGAGCTCAGCAGTCGCCGGGCGGAGCCGGCAAACAGGGCATAGAGAGTGGCATTGACAATCGCCAGGATCACAAAGGTGGTTGCCAGAAGCCAGAGTTGCGCCGTTACCTTGCCGGTATGGTCGATGAATTGCGGTAGAAAGGCGACGAAGAAGATCATACCCTTGGGATTGAGTGCGGTAACCAGATAGGTGCTGGCAAAGAGTTTCCAGGGCGAGGCGGGAGGCGCAGCCATGACAAGGGCAGGAGCGGTGGCACCGGTTCGCAGTAATTTCACACCAAGATACAGCAGGTAAAAACCACCGATAAACTTGATAACCGTGAACCAAACGGCGGAAGTGGCGAGCAGGGTTCCGAGGCCGAGCAGGGAAAAAACCAGTGCGGTCGAGTCACCAAGGGCAACGGCGGCGACCAGCGGGATGTTGGCCCGGTGTCCGTGGGCAATCGAGTAGCTGATGACGGTCAGAATGGTTGGTCCGGGAATAACCAGAACCACAGCCGAGGCGGCGACAAAGGCCAACCAGATTTCAAAAGCCATGCGATGTCTCCTAAACCAAGCGGTTTACGATGGGATGGTGCGTTTCCAGGTGCGTTTGACTGGGCCGTCTAGGACAGCCATCCTAGCGGTGGTAGCGCAAAATCTGACCGTTAAATGGTTCATGCAGATACTCAATGTTGGTGGCCTTGCTCTGGCTGTGGGTATATCCCAAAAACACCATTTTTTTACTGAACCGTGCGTGGTGACCACGTCCCGGATCAACAAGAATTACATCGCAGTGCGGTTTTGCATGGTTGTTAATGAAATTGGACAGAAGTTCGGCATGACCTCTCTCATAAAGCAAATCACTGCCGATAACCAGGTCGAATACCCCCAGCCCGCTGGATTTGTCGGCCCACCCGGTGCGGAAGAACGGTATCTTCTTGCCCTTATTGAGTTGCACGTTTTCCAAAAGAAATTGTTCAACCTCCGGATGATAGTCGGTGGCGGTAATATCGGCATGGCGATGATTCAGTACTAAACTAGCCAGTGCAATGCCGCAACCCACTTCGAGGATGCGCATTCCGGCAATCTGATAATCGAACATGAGATGGGCGAGCACCTCGCCGGAGTCCCAGACAACGCCAAAGATAGGCCAAGCAGCTGAACATATTCCAAGTTCCTCGGCAACTCCTTCAAGGTCGAGAAATTCCTGGCGATCACGCAGTGTGCGCAGATGAATATCCACTTCGCCGAACTCAAGGGTTTGATAGCGAATACGGAGGGGAGACATGCGGCACCTCTTAGTTATTTAGAAAAATCCTTTGCGTGCTTTTTGCGAAGAATTTTTCGTGGAAAGACTTACACCCCACAAGGGGGTACTGAAAGGAGTTCCGTTTATCGGGGTTGGATTGACAAATTTGCTCTTGCTTCCCATAGGTGAAAAAGGAGCAAAGGCATGCGCCATCAACCATTCTTGGCATGTCGTGTTAAAAAGGTGTCGAGCTGGTTGGCAAAATTCCGGTGATCGCTTCGACTCTCAGTCTCCGGGCCACCGGTATCAATGCCGCTTGCCCGCAGCGTATCCATGAAGTCGCGCATCTGCAGACGCGCTTTGATAGTGTCGGTCGAATACAGTTCACCACGGGGATTGAGGGCATGGCCACCTTTGGCAAGGACCATCGCCGCCAGGGGAATATCTCCGGTAATGATCAGATCGCCGGGGCTGAGTCGCTTGACGATTTCATTGTCGGCGACATCAAAGCCGGGTGCTACCCGCAAAAATTTAATACACGGTGATGCCGGCACACGTATCGGTTGATTGGCGACAAGGGTAAGCAATACGCCGGTACGTTCGGATGCCCTGAAAAGGATTTCTTTGATCGCCACCGGGCAGGCATCGGCATCGACCCAAATTTTCATTTCATACCACATCTACTCGCAAACCTTGAAGCCGGAGGATGTCGGGTAACAGAAGAAAAGCCGTAACCGTTCCGTCCACGGGTCCTCTGGGAGCCCGCCTGGACGGAACAGGTTCTGCTTGGTCCGCCGTAACCCTTTTGTCCGGTTTTAGGAAGGAAGGTCCATTGAGACGGCCCCTGTTCCCTTTACCGGAGCAGGCTTATTATTCTTCGTAGCCCTTGCCCTTACAGGTCGGACAGGTCTGATCGGGGGTGCATTGGGTGTCGTCCGACAGTTGATCATTGGTGCCGCGCCATTCGGAACTGACCTCACAGACACCATCGATGATCTTTTTGCCTTGGCAGGTTGGACAGGGGGTGCATTTTTTTTCAGTCTTCATGTATTTCTCCTTGTGCATGAGTGTGTGATGGAAAACACCTCGAACGGTTTTTCAAGGTTTTTCTTCGGTGAGATAATCCTTTAGCTTTTCCAGGAGAGAATCGGGGAGTTCACGGTTGTACATAAAGGCCTCCGCCTCGTCGCCGGTTAGCTGCTGTTTTATCTCAAGGGGCAGCGACCGCAAGACAGCCACCCTTTGAGGGTCGGGTTTTTCGTTTGGTAATCTTGCCATCGGTACGACTCCTGTTTGGTTTAATACTACTTTCTCGGCAAAAAAGACCAAGATTGACGCTTTCGCTCTGCGATATCGTTATAAAGTTGCTGTGATTGATCGTTCTGTCAATGGCCGGCAATCACATTAGGGGCCGTTATGAAACAACTCATATTTTTTATCCATTTCTTTACGGCCCCTTATCCCGTTAATGACATTGAATTGAATGATTTAATTTTAAGCGACGGTTTAACCACTCCATCACCAATAATAGATTGCCGATCCGCCCAATTCTTGTTCGATTTCCAGGAGTCGGTTGTATTTGGCGATGCGTTCGCTGCGTGAGGCGGAGCCGGTTTTCAGCTGGCCGCCGTCCATGGCTACGGCGAAATCGGCGAGGAATGTGTCCTCGGTTTCGCCTGAGCGGTGCGAGATGAAGTAGCGCCAGCCGGCGTCGCGGCACATCCGTACCGCATCGATGCTCTCGGTAACCGTGCCGATCTGATTGAGTTTGATGAGCACGGAATTGGCGGTTTTTTCCTCGATGCCTCGGGCGATATAATGGGTATTGGTAACGAAGATATCATCGCCGACGATATCAATCTTGTCGCCGACCAGTGCGGTCAACTTCTTGAAACCTTCCCAGTCGTTTTCGGCAAGAGGATCTTCCCAGGAGACTATGGGATATTTCACCACCCACTTGGCAGCCATCTCTATGAGATCCTCGGAGGTCATTTTGCCGCCGCCCGACCTTTTCAGTTCGTATTGGCTGGTAAGATCGCTGGAAAAAGAGCTGGCGGCACTGTCAAGAGAGATGGCAATATCCTGGCCGGGCACATATCCGGCCTTGTCAATTGCCTCCATAATAATCTGCATAACCGCTTCGTTGCTCGGCAGATTGGGGGCAAAGCCACCTTCGTCGCCGACACTTGTAGCCATGCCTTGTCCTTTCAATAATTTCTTCAGGACGTGAAAGGTCTCGGCGATGTACCTGAGACCTTCGCTAAAGCTCGGGGCACCCACCGGCACCGCCATGAACTCCTGGATGTCGACACTGTTGTCGGCGTGGGCGCCGCCGTTGATGATATTCATCGCCGGTACCGGAATCCTCCGGGCGCCGGTACCGCCAAGGTAGCGGTAGAGAGGCAGCCCGCACGACGTGGCGGCGGCCCTGGCGACCGCCATCGACACGCCGAGGATGGCGTTGGCGCCGAGGTTGGATTTGTTGTCGGTGCCGTCGAGTTCCAGCATTCTGGTGTCAACGGCCACCTGTTTTGAGGTGGACATGCCGAGCAGCGCCGGACCGATAATGGTGTTGACATTTCCCACCGCCTTGAGAACGCCTTTCCCCAGGTATCGGCCTTTGTCGCCGTCGCGTAGCTCAATGGCCTCATTCTCGCCGGTACTGGCACCGGATGGAACGGATGCAGAAGATGTGGTGCCATCGGCAAGTTCAACAAAGACCCGAACTGTCGGGTTTCCACGGGAATCGAGTATCTCCATACCTCGAACTGCTGAAATTGTGTCTTTCATGTGACTATCCCCAGTTTGCTAAGATTGAATTTCGAGTCTTGTTGATGTCAGGCAGTCGGTCAAATATCTCTTCACAATATAAAGCGATACGGGGCGTCTGCCAATGGTTTTTACCGGTTATAAACGGGTTGGCCCCAACTGTCCCCGGAGGTCCGGAAATAGTAGTTGCAATGGTCTAAGGGAAGGTGTAGTAAACGGTGTTTATCCTCCGTGAACAGCTGCGCGCATTTTTTGTATTTTGGTATCTTGTGGCAGGCGGTACATGCCACGCCGAAACGCCGAGGTCGTGGTTCTTTTTTTGGGAATGGTTCATCATCTCCTCTATATGGCAGGTTTATCTGGAGTTTAAATGCGGGCAGGCGTGACTTTCGGCCCGCATTTTTGCTTCATCCATTACCCAACGGTTGCACTTCGTGAGTGTCGAGAACAAACACATACCAGAGCCTGATGCATTCAAGAACCGATTGATGCGATGGCTGTTTACGGTTTTCACCTGCTTTCTCGCCTGTGCTCTGTATTTCCATTTTCTTGTCAACACCGCCTCGGTCGAGGTTGAACTGACTGTTGCCCAAAAGACCGATTTTAAAATCTATTGGGCGGGCACCGGTGAGCTGTATTCCGAAAAGAATGTCGCAGCAGTTATTGCCACTCCGGAACGAAAACATTACAGTTTCTCTCTTACTGATATAGGCAAGGTTGCCCGGCTGCGCATCGATACCCATAGCTATACGGGAGAGGCGACCTTGAAGGAGCTGGTGATTCGCCAGGAGGGTTGGGCGCCGGTCATCCTTTCGACCGCCGAGCAATTCGGCATGTTGGTGCCCTTGCAGCAGATTGGCGAATCCCGGGTGGATAATGATGGCCTTTGGGTGCGGTCGTCAGGTAATGACAGCAATTTCGAACTGCTGCCTGTTCTGGAAAGACAAGGGTTGGATCTTGGCTGGCTGTTGTTGCGGCTGGCGATGATATCCGCCATAGTCTTTTGCGTGCTGCACTGCGCTTCTCCTCTGGCTATCAATTTGCGGTTTGTCCCGGTGTTGCTGTTCGGGGTCTGGGTGCTGATCATTACCATGGCCGGTATAGGTAAAGATAACAGCCATCCGGATGAATATGTGCACATCTCTGCAATCACCTACTATCAGGACCACTGGTTGCCCCCGGTCATTGATGACCCGACGATTCGCAATACCTTCAGTGCCTACGGGGTGTCGCCGCTGAATAACGGCGAGATCTATTATCTTTTTGTCGGCAAGTTCCACAAGTTTCTGCAGACCTTCAGCATCCCGGAATATTTTTCTTTGAGGTTGTTTAACGTCTGTCTCTTTGGGCTGATTGTTCTATATACGATACGTAACCGATATGCGCGAATGGTGGCACTGCCGTTTCTTGTTTCGTCGCAGATCTGGTATGTTTTCAGCTACTGCGCAGCGGACGGCTTTGCTCTGTTTTTTGCCTTTCTCGCCGCCGTTGAACTGATAAATCCCAACAGCCTGCTGCATCGCTATCTCAAGGATGACGGCTGGGTTGTCAAGCTGTTCGGCTTCGTGGGCCTGGGTTTTCTCCTCGGTATAATCTTTTTACTAAAGAAAAACTACCTCCCCTTCGTCGTTTTCTTTTATCTGGTCCTGGTGGTCAAAATGTTTTTCACCGAGGAGTTTTTCTGGGGAAAAAAGGCGGCGGTGTTACGTTTGGTGTTGATCACTTTTGTTGGGCTGAGTGTTTGCGGGCTGCGGGTCGGTGCCGATTATCTGGTCAACGGTTTTGACCGGGAAGAGAAAATTATCCGACTGCAGGAAGAGATGGCACACCCTTGGTATAAATCGGCGACGGAGCTGCCCGGGAAACATATCTCGCTTTACCGCAAAGCGCGCGGCACAACCCTGGAACAGATCGTCCAGGTCGATCGCTGGTTCGAGAAGACATTTCGTAGTAGTTTTGGAGTATTCGGCTGTTTTACTGCCTCTGGAGCGCAGGTTTACTATAACCTGGTGCGCTGGTCCGGGGTATTGATGCTGGCGCTTGTCTTGGCCGCCATCTTCCGCGGCGGCGGATGGCTCGGCAGCGGCCTGGCACTTGCTGCCCTAGGTATTTCCGGGGGCTTGATAGGGATAGCCCTGTATCATTCCTGGACCATAGATTTTCAACCGCAGGGGCGGTACCTTTTCTCCATCATTCCGATTTTCGGCATTCTTTATGGGTGGAATTATGCGGCAATAAACCGGCGTTTGCTGATTCTCTGTCTGACACCGATGTTTCTTCTGGCGATGTGCGGTGTTATCTTTACTCCTTTGCTCTCCGACGGCTGCGACAACAATAGCCGTAAGCACCCGACTGCTGCCGATATGGTTGGCAAGTGGCAAGCAGAAGCGACGAGTTATAAAGACAAACGTACCTATGCCGGGATATATGATTTTTATGCCGTCGGCAATCACACCTATGATATTATGCTCAGCGATGGTGTCCATAAGCAGGGGCGTGGGGTGTGGAGCATGATGGAAGGGACGGACTTCTTACAGATGGAAAACGATACCGGGGCCGTTTATTTTGGGACTATTGAAGGCGAAAACTCTACAACAATTACTATGCTCACCACCAACAATCAATGGGGCGTAGTTTTGAAAAAGGAGAAGAGGATAGCAGCACAAACCCTCATCAAGGCTGAGACACCCAGCATATACATATTGTCAACTCCTTGGTCACTGTCCTTCTTGCAAAATGATTCATAATTTCTCTTTGAAAATTCATCACTTTGGGAGTTCTTCGTGAGTTTAGAAAACAAAAAAATACCAGAGCTGGATACCGTCAAGGTTCGATTGATGAAATGGCTGTTTACGGTTTTTACCTGCCTTCTGGCTTGTGCTCTGTACTTCCATTTCTTTGTCAACACCGCCGCTGTCGAGGTTGAACTGACGGTTGCTAAAAAGACCGATTTCAAGATCTATTGGGCGAAAGCAGACCAAAGCTATTCCGAAAAAAATATGGCGGAAGTTACAGCCACTCCGGAACGTAAACATTACAGCCTTTCTCTCACCGATATAGGCAAGGTTACCAGGCTACGCATCGATACCCACAGCTATGCCGGTGAGGCCACTTTGAAAATGCTCACTCTTCGGCAGGAGGGATGGGCGCCGGTCACCCTGTCGACCGCTGAACAACTCGGTACATTGGTGCCCTTGCAGCAGGTTGCCGAATCGCGGGTCGATAACGACGGTCTTTGGGTAAAGTCTTCAGGGAGTGATAGCAATTTCGAGTTGCTGCTTACCCCGGAGAGCCGTGGTTTGGACCTTGTCTGGTTGTTATTTCGGCTGGCAGCGATAGCCGGCATAGTTCTTTGCGTGCTATACTGTGCTTCGCCTCTGGCTATCAATTTGCGCTTTGTCCCGGTGCTGTTGTTCGGGGTCTGGGTGCTGATCATTACTATGGCAGGTATAAGTAAAGATAACAGTCATCCCGATGAATATGTACATATGTCGGCAATCAGCTATTACCAGGACCACTGGCTACCCCCGGTCATTGATGACCCGACGATTCGTAATACCTTCAGTACCTATGGGGTGTCGCGGTTGAATAACGGCGAGGTCTACTATCTCTTTGCCGGCAAGTTCCACAAGTTTCTGCAGACCTTCAGCATTCCCGAATATTTCTCTTTGAGATTGTTCAACGTCTGTCTCTTTGGGCTGATTGTTCTGTATACGATACGCAACCGATATGCGCGGATGGTGGCACTGCCGTTTCTTGTTTCGTCGCAGATCTGGTATATCTTCAGCTACTGCGCATCGGATGCTTTTGCTCTGTTTTTTGCCTTTCTCGCCGCCGTTGAACTGATAAATCCCAACAGCCTGCTGCATCGCTATCTCAAGGGTGACGGCTGGGTTGCCAAGCTGCTCGGCCTCGTGGTCCTGGGTTTTCTCCTCGGAATTGTCTTTTTGCTGAAGAAAAACTATCTACCCTTTGTCGTCTTCTTTTATCTGGTCCTGGCGGTCAAGCTGTTTTTCACCGAGGAGTTTTTCTGGGAGAAAAAGGCGGCGGTCTTCCGCTTGGTGTTGATCACCTTTGTCGGACTGAGTGTCTTCGGACTGCGGGTCGGTGCCGATTATCTGGTAAACGGTTTTGACCGGGAAGAGAAAATCGTCCGACTGCAGGAAGAGATGGCTCATGCCTGGTACAAACCGGGGACGGAGCTGCCCAAGAAACATGTCTCACTTTACCGCAAAGCTCGGGGCGCAACCCTTGAGCGGATCGTCGTGATCGATCGCTGGTTCGAAAAGACATTTCGCAGCAGTTTCGGGGTATTCGGCTATTTTACTATCTCTGGAACGCCAGTTTACTATGACCTGGTGCGCTGGTCCGGGGCACTTCTATTAATGCTTGTTTTGGCCGCCATCTTCCGTGGCGGCGGATGGCTCGGCAGCGGCCTGGCGATTGCCGCCCTTGGCATATCCGGGGGCTTGATAGGAATAGCCCTGTATCATTCCTGGACCTTAGATTTTCAGCCGCAGGGGCGGTACCTTTTTCCCATACTGCCGATACTCGGTATCCTTTATGGCTGGAATTATGCAGTAATAAACCAGCGATTGCTGATTCTTGGTCTGACTCCGATGTTTCTTCTGGCGATGTACGGTTTCATCTTTGAGGCGTTGATGCGGATTCCCCGGGTTGTCTGGTTGTAGATGAAGGCGTGAGGGGTGAAGCGTTAGGAGTGAGGGGGCTCAAGTTGACTGAAGTTTGTGGCTATTTTTGATTCTAAAGGCGTTGTCCCTGACCCGACGATGCCTTTTTCACTTTGTAATTTTAAATTGTACAATAGAGATGACCAAAAAACTCACGAAAGTAGAAAAAGTGTCCGTAGTTGGCCAGCTCCATAATGAGAACGAATCGGCTTTTACCAAGTATAAAAAGAAGGTGGTTGGCAACACCTCTTTGTTTCGCTTTTGCTTTTATGAATGCTATACGCTGTTGTTCGCTAACCTCGGTGGCGCCCTTGGCTATGTCATGCGCAAAGCGGCGGCCAAGTATCTCTTCCGGTCGGTTGGCCCCGGACTCATTCTCGGGCGTGGTCTGGTGATTCGCAATCCTGCGCATATCAGCATTGGTACCAATGTGGCTATTGACGATAGCACCTTTCTCGACGCCGGTGGTAGGGACGTGAGCGGAATACACTTTCGCGATGGGGTGCTTTTGTCGCGAAATTGCATTGTCATTGCGAAAAGCGGCCAAATAATCCTTATGGATCGGGTCGATGTCGGTTTTAATTGTGTTTTTGCCTCGGCTGGTGGTATCACCATCGGTGCCTCGACCATTATTGCCGGGAATTGTTATATCGGCGGTGGGCGTTATAACCATGATCGGCTTGAGTTGCCGATCATGGACCAAGGTGTCTATACTCAGGGTGAGCTGGTGATCGGTGAGAACAGCTGGATCGGCGCCGGGGCGATTATTCTCGATGGTGTGAAACTTGGCAAAGGGGTAATCGTCGGGGCAGGGGCGGTAGTGACCAAGGATGCCCCTGACTACGCGGTATTAGCCGGATCTCCGGCGCGGATTCTCCGTATTCGAGAGGAGCAGAGGAGCAATGGTGCGATTGAGATTGGTAATTAACAAAACGCTGGTGGCAATATATTTTCTCCTTATAGCGTGTATATTCAGCCCAAGCATTAGCTTCGGTGCGAAGGCTGACCGGATCGGCGCATGGACCGGCAAGCATACGCGGCTAGTGTGGCTGCAGGATCAGGGCGATGGCTCCGATACCCTGGCGCATGGTGAGAATCTCATGCTCTTCGGTTATGACTCGAAAGATGGCCGGGGCGAGCGGCCGCTGCTGCCGAAAACCAGTAACTATTTCCGGCCGATTATCACTCCGGATGGGCAGCAGGTGATCGTCAGCAACCGTTTGACCCGGCAGATGTACCTGCTTGATTGGGACTCGGGGAAGGTGCGCGAGCTTGGCGAGGGGGTAGCTGTTGCCGTATGGGAGGATCCCAAGCCCAGTCTTCTGCTGCGCCGCACCACTACCTGGGTCTATTGTTTCTCCGGTCTGCAGCCGGAGAATAAGTACGGTACATCGCAACCACTGTTCCGCTTTCCCCTGGAAAAACCAAAGAAAAAGGAACTGATCTGGGACAAGACCAACATGGCCTGGGATAATATCCAGCTTTCCCGCGATGGCCAGATGCTGGGCGGGCTTTTTCCTTGGCCGGACGGAGGAGTGTTATGGACCAAAGACAAACGCTGGCAGCGTTTAGGCAACGGCTGCTGGACTGGTCTCAGCCCTGATAATACAAAATTGCTATGGATCTTCGATGGCTTGCACCGTAATCTCCAGATCCATAATGTCGCCTCTGGAAAAGATTGGACAGTGAACATCAACAGCGCACCCGGTATCGACGGGTTGGAGGTATACCACCCGCGCTGGAGCAATCATCCCCGGTATTTCGCCATCACCGGACCCTATGCGAAGGGCGAAGGCGACAACAGGATTGGTGGTGGCGGCGAAAAGGTAGAGATCTATATCGGCCGTTTTGACGAACAGGTGCAGCGCGTCGAGGACTGGATAAAAGTCACCGATAACGGGCGGGCCGACTTTTATCCTGACTTGTGGATCGAGGGTGGCAACAAGGCCGGCCTGGCCCAGCAGGGTGAGAAAATCAGCGGGGCAGTCCAGGCGGCAGAGAGTTGGCCGACGGCAAGGGAACATCTGGTCTACGTCTGGGAAAACTTGAAGGCCGCCAACCAGTTGGATGAAAAGGGACCGGTGGGATTCTTCCAATGCAATATCGAATTGCGCGGCCGAGCCATCTATACCAAAGACTTGCAACTGGCAACCGCCGGCGGCTTCGGTGAAACCGGTGAGGCCGGTAAAAAGATTGCAGCGGCTTTGGCCCGGACAGGACGGGCGAGCATCGAATTTGTAATGTCACCGGTGGTAGGCCAGCAAGGCACAATCATGACATTTGCCGGAGGAGGGAAGGCACAGCTGCAGTTCATCCAGGACGGCGACGCTCTCTTGGCGCGTTCAGCCGCCAGTGGGGCACAAGCTTCCTGGCCGGGGCTCATCGTGGCTGGAAAAGTGTTGCATCTGGTGGCAAATATTGACGGTAAGCATCTTGAGATTTTCGCCAACGGCCGGAGTGTTGGGGAAAAAGAGATGAAAGTCGATCTTGCCGCTGCGACCTTTGATTCCTTCAGTCTTGGCGATACGACCGGGTCTTTGCAGGCTTTTCTGTCGGGCATTGCCGTTTATGACCACATACTTAAACCGGCGGAAATTGCCAGCAACAGCCGCTTGGCCGGCGCTCGCACCGCCCAGGGACCAACAGCCGAAATGCTTATTATCGAGGGGACTATGCAGGCGATGACGGAAATTCCCGCCCCCGACGCCATCGGTGCCTATCGCCGGGCGCTGGTGGTCAACACCTATGCGGTAGACAGGGTGATTCAAGGAGCCTACGGTCAAAGCCGGATCTTGGTTGCCGAATGGGCAATTCTTGATCGGAATATCATCAAATCCTACCAGACGCCTGCCCAACCGGAGCAGCTTGTCCTGGAAAAATTCGCAGACCATCCACAACTGGAGGGCGAGCGGCAAATGATGGACGTCTTTGAACCCGAGCTCGAAATGTACTATCGGTTGCCGCAGATTTCGGCAAAGTAACTAAAGTCAAGTTTATTCCACAAACTCCCGCTTTTCAAGTTGTAATCGATGTTTTTGCCGATACACCAGGTAGACGATAAAGCCCATTCCCCCAAGACTCAGCGATTTCAAACGAAGAAACAGACTCATAGCCAGGGTCTGGGCACCATCGACACCAATCAAAAGGAAATAAAAAACAAATACTGACTCATAATATCCGAGGTTTCCCAGCACCGTTACCGGTACTTGAGCGACGAGCATAATGGCGGGGACCAGCGCACAAATCGCCAGAAAATTAACCTCTACATGAAAGGCTCTGAATGTCGAATAAATATTGACCCACATGAGTATATTAAAGAGCAAGGTCAGAGAGATGAGACGGCGGACAAACTGTTGATTGTTTTTTACCGCGTCAGTGGCAATTTGCATTTCTCCTTTAAGCTTTTTAAGGCGCTCAAGGATCTTATAGTACAGGTTTTCGGTATACCCAACCGGCTTGGCAAGTTTCACAAAGCGCCTTCTTGCCATGAGTCGCCGCAGGAGAGAAAAAAAGCCTTCAGCCAGCTTATTGGGAACAGCAAAGGGATTTTTGGCGAGGGATAACCATACGATAATGGCGGCACAGATCAGACCGGTGCAGGCCGGAACGAAAAGGTATGGATTACTGAGCAGTTCAATACGCAAGAAAGGCGCTATGACAGCCAGAAGAAAGAGACAAAATACGCCTGAGAAGCGCTCGACAAAAATACTGACGGCGGCGTACGACTGATTTTCGATGAGTCGACCAGCATAATAGGAGCGAACGACATCGCCGCCGAAGGTTGAAGGCAGGATGTTTGAGAAAAAATAGTGGATGAGATAAATTTTTAAAAGTTCCCAGTATGACAGAGGTTTGCCCTTGAGATCGAGAATGATTTTCCATTTGGCACAGCTTGCGGCAAGCTGCGTCAGGGTCAGAGCAAAGGAAATAGCAAACCATGGCCAGCTGATCTTATGAACAACAGCAAACAGTTCATTGCCCCGAACAAAGGAAAGCAACACCGAAAAAAAGACCAGACTGATGATCAGCTTAAAAACTGTTTGGAGTGTTTTGGGTATCTTTTTCATGTGCCGATGAAATGGGCAATTGGAAAATATCGGGTCCGGATAAGGAAAGGGCTAATGGTTATCAATTTCAGGTCGTAGATACTTGATCTGGAAAAACAATTTTCCGGATTCCTCGAGAAATAGGTAACAGCGTCAAGTCTCATCGCCGCACCGCAGCATGCTTTTCTATAGAACCCGACGTCTGCAACAACTGAGGCCGGGTAGAAAAGATTTCCTTCATACCATATCCTTTCCGAATCAGAAAGGAGAAGTAGCTATTTAAAGAATTCCTGGAGAAAGCATGTGCTGATTTTAGGCGAGTGAAAAGAATCCAAGGGCATGAACCTTGTTGCTTTTGCAAACGGTCGTCATAGGGGCAGCCTCTGCTGGTGACGAGGGTACGCCGGAACTATTTTGTCGACGGAGTCTTCAATTCAATGGATGCTGCAAGTGCTCAAGCAACGTTTGACCTCGCAGAGATGGTGCCGGAAAAGGTAGATCTCAAACGTTTAGCCAATGAGCGTTGGGCGAGTGCGGTCTTGAAAGCGTAATGGAATAATAACTATTTGGTGAAAATCCCAGTGAGATTCGAAAGTTCTGAAAATATCATACTTCATAAACGATTGCCACCCGGGCTTCCAGCGACAACAGGAGCGCCCAGGTGGTGTACTAGTAGTCGGTGCGACGCTTCTTTTTGAAACTGCCAAGGAAATAGCTGTACGCCAGGGTCAGATAGCGGAGTATGTCGTGGGGCCTCCGGATATCCTTGAGCATCCCTGGGATCTTTTTCCACACCGGGTAGTTGCGCATTCGGACCCATTCGGCCATGGCACCGCCGAGCTGTTCCCACGTCAGTTTATCCCGGAAGATAGGCACATCCCCCTGCGTGGACGGCATCGTCTCCACGTTCTTGCCCACCGGCTTGGACCAGGAAAAATCGAGCGGCAGAATGCCTTTACGACGGGCGATGCGTTCGACTTCCGTTCCCGGATAGACATGCAGCAGCTTGAGTCCAATCCAGCTCTTCTTTGGCTAGGTCCGGATCAGATCGAGTGTCTGGTCGAGATCCTCCTGCGTTTCCTCCGGGTGACTGTAGATGAAGAAGGGGTTGGATAGTATGTCGAGCTCGGCACACCAGTCCCGCACACGCTTTACTTGCTCAATCTTGATCTTCTTGTTGACGATCTGATCGATCAGGCGTTGAGACCCCGACTCGACCCCGAAGCCGACACAATAGCAACCGGCGTCCTTCATGATTTTGAGAAGCTCAAGGTCTACGATATCGACGCGAACCTCACAGATGAAGGGCATCCCGATCCCGGCGTCTGTGAAGGCGCGGCACAAGTCCAGGGCATGTTGTTTCCTGATGGCGAAGACATCGTCGAGGAACCAGAGAGCCTGTGCCCCATAGCGGTCCCTGACTTCCAGGATTTCGGCGACGACGTTAGCGGGTGTCCGCATCCGAACCTTGCGCCCCCACATTTCACTCGAAGAACAGAAGTTGCACGAGAACGGGCAGCCCCGGGCGGCCAGGATGGTTCCACCCCTGGCAAGGCCTGTCCCCGGCACATCCATCATGAGGTTATATTTATCAAACGGATGCAGGTGGCGGGCTGGAAACGGCAGTGTATCCAGGTCGGTAATCAGCTCCTGTCGGGGATTATGCACCGGCACGCCATCCCGACGCCAGGAAATGCCTGGGATTCCCCCAATGCTGCCGGGGTCTCCAAGGATCCCTTGGAGAAGTTTCACAAAAACGATTTCTCCCTCACCACGCACTATGTAATCCACTTCCGCAATGTGCTTAAGGGTATCCTCGGCGGTGAGTGACGGATGCGGCCCTCCCAGGACCAATGGGGTCTGGGGGAGACGTTGTTTGAGGGCCTCGACCGTGGAAAATGCGGGGAATCGATTGTCGGTGGCGAAAGACAGCCCGATCACCTTCGGATTGATCTCCGCGGCCCGGGCCACCACGTCCTTGATCGTCAGGCCTTCCAAGTGCGCGTCGATAATCGCCACACGAAAACCGTTCTGTTCCAGAACGGCGGCGAGATAGAAAAGACCAAGAGGCGGCATAAGGGATCCCGCCTTCCAGCGTTCTGCATAATAGCCTCCCGGAGGGAGGATCAATAGCACATCAGAGTTGTTCATAATGTCGCTTTCAATCAAAACTTGGATGATTACTGAGCCCATCAATTTTGGCGTGAACTCTAGCTGTCAGCAGGTGATTCGATTGGTGCTATATAATTATAATGTCTAAATTCCACAAGAAAAATAATTATTACGTTGAAAATAAAAGAGCTCGTATCTCCCCGCAGTGTGGGGCAAGTGTGACAAACGACACTATGATCATCGCTTTCGCAGTCCCAACAGCTAAGACAGGAAGTCGATAAATCTACGCATATTTTCTTTCATTTTAGGTTTGATAATGAGAAGAATTTAATCTTCTTGAATTACAACGCTGAAATTGGTATTGTCCCATAAATTAATGCGTTATAAATATGTATGATAACAACTTCGAAAAGCCTATGACTGCAGGACGCCCCAAAAAATTCGCTGAACCAAGCAGCCCTGTTACGGTGACGATTCCACATCGAATTCTGCGCAAGCTTAAAGAGTTAGACAGTGACTGGGGCAAGGCTATTGTCAAGTGTGTTGAAGCTTTTCCTGAAATCGCTTTGGATGACAAGAAAAAGGTTGAGGTCGTAAAATTATCGGAAAAAGCAGGCTTGATAGTCATTGGCCCCTGCAAATATTTGGCGAATATTCCCTGGCTACGCCTTCTGGAGATCTCTCCGGTGCGCTATTTAATATCAATCCCAATCGGCACTGATGTGGCTTCACTGGAAGTGGCACTCATGGATTTGATCGAAAATTTGCCTGTGGGCGAGTCTTCCGATAAGAGCTTGCTGGATGAGTTTCGTCAATGCATCTCTCATTATCGACGAACGGAAGAACTCACCAAAGGCGAAATCCTCTTCGTTGCAATCTAAGTGTTTTTATTACCCCATAACAATCGCATCCTCATTCATCATGTCATTCTCTAAAATTCTTTTGGCTTGCCTGGCCCCGAAAACACAATTGGGCGACCGGACAATCTGGTATATCGAACACAAGCCCCGCTTCTGGCACGGGGTCAAGGCTCTGCTGCTCGCAGGGTTGAAAGCCCTGCACCTTTCTCAGATTCACTGGATGATCAAGATCACTACCTTTTTTGCCTTTGCCATGCAGGTCATGTTCCTTGATCGCCGGGTGGGCCTTGCTTACATCGCCTTTACACTGTCGGCATTTTACTGTTCATCGGTGCTTTTTTTTGGCGGGGTTGCCTCTTCGGTACCATTGATGGCTATCGCCCTCTGGGGCGTCGTTTGGCTGGGCTTCAGAATGTTGCCCTGGCGCCTCGATCGAAGGCTTGAGATCTTTCTCGTCACCCTGGGTGGTACCATTCTGTCAATTTTCTTTCAGCAGGGCGGATGCGAGATCTATGCTATGTCTCTGGTGATTTTTATCGAACTCTTCGACAAGATTATCTACAGGACCAGTAATACCAACGATTCCGGAACGGTTAACGGCTTCCTCGATATTGTCAGGGCTCAGTTTTATTGGTATGGCATCCCATCCTACGGGATTGAAAAGATTTTTCAGTTCGTAGACATTAGCAGAACCGTGTCTTTTTTTCTTATATCCATTGTCGGTTGCTGGCTGATAGCTCTAAAATTCCTGATGAGGGAAAAAGAGTTTGAGGAGTTAGCAGGGGCCTTCACAGGTTTCATTCTCATGCCGGCAATGGTGCTAGGAAGATATATGCTGCTGCAAAATTACTCTGATATCCATGTTGTTTTTGTCAATAGGTATCTTTTGTTTATGCCGGCACCGTCTACTTCTTTCTCTTGTGGCTCATTGTAATGGGATGGAATTTGTTGCCGAGATGGCCTAAATCCCGTTGAAAATACCGCTAGTATTACGAGCTGTTAACAACCCTACACTAAAGTTGAGTTTCACAATGACAATTCAGAAGATTCGTTCCTCTTTCCAAGCGTGCAGCCAAGCATTGACCAACAATTCCAACAAGGTAGAAAACCTTGCCCTGATCCTGTGGATCTTCGCAGTCGTCACCTCTATACTCACCCATGAACTTTGGCGGGATGAAACCCGCGAATACCTTATGGCGATAGAAACCGACTCCTTTGCCGAATATTTCACTTTTGCCAAATATGATGGTCATCCGCTCCTGTGGCGGACAATCCTCATGGCCATGCATGTGCTGATCCCCCATCCGGTGGTCTTACAGACAGCGAGTTTTGTCATCGGTTTTTTCACCGTTTACCTTATCGTCAAACATTCACCGTTTCCGCTGGTTATCAAGACCCTCTTTATCTTTGGCATTATCCCTTTTTCCGTCAACACCGTGGATGCTCGGGACTACGGGATCAGCATGTTGCTATTTTTTGCCATAGCCATTTTCTACACCAAAACCGAACGCCATCCCCTGGTTATCGGCATCCTTCTCTTTCTTGAGGCCAACACCAACCAATACGGCATGTATTTGTCTTGTCTTTTTCTCGCCGGCTGGATAGCCGATTCCGGTTTTCATGTGCTGAAGGACAAACGCTATCTGATCGCTGCCGCCATTGCCCTTGCCGGTGTGCTTATCTCATATTTAGGCACGCAAGTTTTAGACTCGGTTTTCATTTCACCCGAACATATTGCGAGAATCAAATGGGGCGCCGTCATCCTCAAAAGTCTCCGCCATCCTGGAGAGTATATCCATTATATCTTGCATATCAAAACGGTGTATCGGGATATTTTTGTTGTCGGCCTGATTGTTGCGTTGTTCGTGGTCCGGCCGTATCTTGGTATTAGCCTGTTTTTCGGCTTTTTTTTCTTTAATATTGTCGCGGCTGCATTTATCTATCCGAATACCCGACACCAGGGAGTGCTGATTGGATTTACCATGACGCTCTACTGGATAGCTCTGCATGGTTTGCAGACCAAAGAATATCCAGGCCTTTTTAAAAATGGCCGGATCATCTTCTATACGGTGCTTGTTGCCTTTCTGGTACCGTTTTTGATCGAACAGATCAGGATCAATAATATTATCGTTCGTGAAGAGGCGGCAGTCGAAAAAAGCACAGCTCAGGCTGTTGGAAAATATCTGACCACCAATGGGCAGCTTGAAAAGGCTATTATTATAGGTTCCCCAGAGTATGCCCTTGAACCCATTGCCTTTTATTCAAAAAATAAGATATATCTTGTCCAGGAAAAAACTTTCCGCAATTTTGTGAAATTCGCCAAGGAGTTTGAGCAACACAGCAGCCTCATGGACTTGCTTGCATCAGCGGAGGAACTCAACGCCACGTATAAGGTTCCTGTAATTATTGTTCTGGGACATTTCGGTGTTGCGGAAGGAAAGCCTTTTGGAACCATTTATCGCGGCATGTTCGTAATGAATCACTTGGACAAATTTAAGGAAAAGACAATCAAGCTGGCAGAGTTCAATCGTTCTTTAGGTGATGAGAATTTCCAGGTATTTCTTTATTTGCCCGAAAACGAGCTATTGGTCTATAGGGCAAAATATATGGAATTAAGGTAACATCATGATGCCAATCGTGGTGCTTGATGAATACAGCACCACGATTCTCGCAAGACAGTCGCCAAGAATAAAAGGATAGCAGTGACATGAGGAGCCGGTTTTCTCGGTTCGCAGCTGTGTTGCGGCTGAGCGAGGTTTGTTGTGATTTTCGGGGGTATACCCATATCTTGTAATCAGTAGGTCGTCCCCATTTTACGGCGGATTTTGTAGCCCAGCAAATCCCAGAGGTAGCGGAGAAAACCGATTTCGCCACTGCTCATTTTCAAACGGAAGATGTGGGTGTAACCCTTGAACAACCGATAGGTAATATTGAAAACAAAGTTGTTCGGCCAGCGGATCATTTGGTGCGAGAGCTTGCGTACCAACGGAAACTCGATGGCAAGGGCAAAAAATTTGTGCAAATTTTCAAATTCGCGCTTGGTCATGCCTTTGTTAATGGGAGATTCCACCTGATATGAGGCGTGTTGGATGTGGGAAGGATCGAGATAACCCTTTTCGATGCAGAGTTTGTGCATTTCGGTGCGGGGATACGGCTGGAAAATGGAAACCCAGGCATAGGCGGGCTTGACCTGGGTGTTGACCTCGATTGTCTCGTAGGCGTTGTCAATAGTTTCCTCGGGCAGGCCCACCATATTCTGGGTCATGATCGAGATGCCGTATTTATGGAACAACCGCGCCGCGCCGATGATCTGCTCGTTGGACATATTGCGCTTCAGCAGGGTCTTGCGCAGGTGTTCATTGCCGCTTTCCACACCCATGGCGATGGTTATGCAGTTTGCCTCTTTCAGGCATTGTACTATCTCCTCATCGATGAGATTGGCGCGGACATAGCAAATCATCGGCAGGCCTATCCGCTTTTTGTACTCGACAGAAAACTCCTTTAACCAGGCCCTGTTCATGATAAAAAGATCGTCATGAAAGTAGACGATGTTCAGAGGAAAAGTGGCACGTACTTCTTCCAATTCGTGGATGACATTATCGACACTGCGGAGGCGACAATATTTCCCTTCCCCGCCTGTTTCTTCACGATAGAGCTTCTTCAGCATGTGATTGAAACAGTATGTGCAATCATAGGGACAGCCTCTACTGGCCAAGAAGTGTTTGACGCTGCTATGTTTGTAGGCATAGTATTTGAGAAATGAACCACGGTCCGGGAACGGCAGGCTGTCGAGATCCTGAATCAACGGACGCATGGGATTGCGGTGCACCTCTCCGTCTTTTTTTACCCATAGGTTCTGTATGTCCGAATAATCACGGCCCTCCTTCAGTCGATCCAGCAGATCGACCAAGGCCTCATCACCTTCGCCGCGGCAGATGATATCGACTCCATCTTCTTCGATGATCTCAGGGAAAAATGTGGGATGCGGGCCACCAAGAATGGAGATGAACTGCACATGCCGGCGAAGTCGCTTGATCAGTTCCAGGTAATAGTTTTCGGAACCGCTGGTGAGGGAAAAGCCGATGACATCGGGTTGGTATTCACGCACCGACCGGAAAAGATCCTTTTCCAGGTTGGTCAAAAACAGATCGGATTCATGGCCATGCTTTTTAGCATTGGCAATCAGGCACATGATACCCATCGGGTCGGTGATATCCAGGGATGCTGTTTTATATACAAAGAGACATTTCATGTTAAGCACTTAATCCTAGCAAAAGATAAGAGGAAGCATCGTTCGCTCGTAGGCTGAATCAGTAAAAAATTGGATAAACTCGATTATTCCAGCTTGCAAGGGAATGGCAAAGCTCCAATTTCGGTAATTTTTTTTGAGATTGTCAACGTTTACAAAAAGGATCTCTCCTTTAGTAACAATTTCCTGTCGTCGGTGATGGGAGATGCATTGACGAAGTTCTTCCAGTAGGCCCTTTTCGTAATCGTCATCGGCGGCATTGTGTTCAAGCAAATCCATAATGGCTACTTCCAGCGATGTCACACTGGTACCTGAGACGATCGATAACATAAAGCGAGCCGGCGCAATTTCGACTAAGCGTAGCCAAGGGATACTCTCTAAACATCGACAGCGACCAATTACAATCAAGCCGGAATTTTCCGAAACCTTGACTATTTCAACTCTCTTTTCGTCACCGAAACTTTTTGCGGCGATTTCATCAACACACTTGACGATGGCCTTGCCTCGATCACTGTCAATCTTTTTCAACTGTTGCAGGATACGGGCAGGAAGCGTCACGGTGACGGGGATACTTGGTTCATCAAATTTGCGGGGCCGCCCTGCTGTCATAGGTGTTCTCCTTGCGGTCTGTGGTATTCCCTTTGAAAAATTGCTATAATAATAAATTCACCGTTGAAACTCAAGAACAATGACTGCCTGTAAATTTTCACGTAATTCCAAAATAATAATCAGATATTGACAAGCCAAAGCCGAGAAAGCATGTATGAAGGCGACGTGAAATCCAAGTTTCGAAATGCTTTTCTGTCGGAAAAGGGTTTATACGCATTTCCGGGGCGCTTAAAACAGAGTGCTGAATACACCGCGTTCACGCAGGATATTTAAACCGATAAGCCAGAGCACCAGACCGCCGACTATTTCGGCCCAGATGCTGAGCCAGGTAAGACGGGCGACCCGCTGGCCGAGATGCAGGCCGGCGATGGTGAACAGTCCGGCAACAATGCCGATAATGATCGCCGGGGTGATGATCGACACGCGGAGCATGGACATCGACAGGCCGACCGCCAGGGCATCGATGTTGGTCGCGATCGACAGCATAACCAGGGTCATGCCTTTGGTGGAATCTTTTCTGGGTTTTGCGTTATCCTCATCCTCATCGGCCATCACCGCTTCCTTCAGCATATTACTGCCGACCAGTGCCAGCAGCACAAAGGCAATCCAGTGGGCATACGCCTCCATAGAGCTCTGTACCGAGGTGCCGAGTCCCCAGCCGATGATCGGCATAAGGGCTTGGAATAATCCGAAATGCCAGGATAATCTAAATGTTTGCCGAACACTTACCTGTTTCAGACTGACCCCGGTAGCGATGGCCACGGCGAAGGCATCCATGGCCAGGGCCACGGCGATGCCGAGGATGGTGAGAAGATTCATGGTGTGGTTCCGTTCAAAGTTTCGCGCAAAAACCCCTCTTTACCAGAAACGCTCTGCGCCGACAAGGGCAAAGAGACAGGGGAGGGAAATGTGATGGGGCTGTCAGAGTTGCAATCGTGAAGTTTCTTCGGCCAGAAAGGCATTGAGACGGAGCAGTAGCCGGTTGAACTCGCGGATCGCCGCTTGTCCCGCCTCGGTGAGAGAGGCACCGCCGCCGTCCTTGCCCCCTTTGCTGGTAGTAACCAGTGGCTTGTCGGCGTGTCGATTCATTGAATCAACGAGATCCCAAGCCTGTTTGTATGACATTGTCATGGACTTTGCCGCCTGGGAGATGGATCCCAACTCACCTATTTTTGTAAGCAAGACCATCCGGCCGAAGCCGAGGTAGGTCTCACCGTCCTTTTCAATTCAGATTCGCCCCCCGCAGGAGAAGCCTTGGGGCGGATTAACGCGTTTCTTTCCGTCACGATGTTTTTTCATGGAAAAACATTAAACGGCAAAGCCGGGAGCGTGTCAAGACTGTACCAAAATTTCCACACTATGAGGGATATTGAACGTAGCAAATTTGACTTGTGCACCGATATATAAATTTGTATATATCGGTGCTGTCCGATTGCGCCATAATAATTTATGGAATCAGGGTTTCAATAGCTGCAGCAGCTGTAGCAAAAATACAATTTTGTGGTGGGATGCTCCCGGAACGACATATTCGTAACATCGGGTGCCATCGCCGATTGTGCATTGGCGGGGGAGCTGGAAAAAAGTGATCAGGCTTAACGACTGAATATTCAGGAAAATTCAAAGCGCAGGCAATAAGCAGAGCTGTATCTTCACTAGAGGCATTTGCCGAACTGCGTGCAGCATCTCGGCATAACTCAAGGGCCGACCGGCAAATGCAAACTCGACTGGAGGTTGAAAATTTTTTTCTTGCCTTACGGCGTAGTCGTAATACGCCTGGCTGTGTATAAGAATCCCCTGGGACATCAGGTCAAAAACCCTGTCAATGGCAACGCTGTTGAAAAGTTTAAGAGTGATATAACCTGCGCCGTGATTTCCAGGTTGCTCTTTGATCGCGGTCTGACTGCGTAGGGAGCTATGCCGGCCGTGCCTTCTGAAAATCGCCCCTGCCAGGCCGGGCATGGCCGCCGACAATGCCAAGGTTTCACCGCACCCCAAGGGGCGGTCAAGGTTGTCGGCAGCGGTACCGTTGATGAAGATGGTCTGCACGGTCTTTTCTATATACTCTGCAGAAAAACCAGGAAGTGAGAGCAGGAAAGAGCGAATATCCACCGGCCGATCAACCGCATAAAGAATTCCATGCTGAAGTAAAGAAGCCATGCCATTAGCCATCTTTCGCAGCAGTGAAATGGTCAAACAACTATTTGCAGAAAGGCCCATTTTCAAAAAGAGGAATATTAAAAAGGTTGTACTGCAAAACCATTGACAGTGGTTGCTATTGCCGATACCTTGAGGAAAAAAGTGAGTTGTCACTTCCTCTCCCCCAGGTTTTTCATGCGCCCATCTGCAGACTATTTTTGCCGCAACCAAAATTCCCTTACGGCACACCAACAGCATCTCCTTGAGAACAAGCGGGTGGCGGTAATCGGCTGCGGCGGCCTAGGCGGCTATGTGATCGAGGAGCTGGTCCGAATCGGGGTTGGTCGGTTACATATCTTCGACCCGGATGTTTTTTCACCCAGCAACTGCAATCGTCAACTCAATGCCCTTGTTACAACCCTCGGTCACAACAAGGCGGAGGTGGCGGCAAAACGATCGGCAAGCATCCATCCCTTTAACACCATTCGCGCCTATGCCACAGATTTTCGTGCCATAGGCGGGGAGGGGGAGGAAGCGCTGCAGGTTGATGTAGTGGTCGACTGCCTCGACAACATCCAGGCCCGACGTGACCTCGCCGCCCTGTGCAACCGGCAAGGCGTCCCTTTAGTGCACGGCGCGGTCAACGGCTGGCATGGCCAGGTGGGTGTGCAGCTTCCCGGCGACGACCTGATCAACCGCCTTTACCCTGAACGTTTGGCTGAGCGGAAACAACCATTCTCGGTACTTTCCTTTACCGTGGCAATCGTTGCCAGCTTCCAGGCGGCCGAGACCGTCAAACTTCTTCTCGGCCTGCCCTCATCCCTCTCAAACAGCTGGTTGCACATAGACCTGAAAGATACCGAGTTTCTCGTGAGCAAATCTTGACCGATCCCCCCCATGTTTTTATACAAAATGCACCGCCAACATTTTGCCCGGACAAGCGGTTTTGCTTGCCCGGTCTGCATAAGCAAAGAGCAAATATGAGACGCCGATCACCGGCAATTATCCGCCGCCGATCGTCGGGAATATGGCCAGTTGATCACCTTCGGCGGGAGCCTGATACATTTCACATTGCCGTGAGTTGAGCATTATTACCCCAACCTCAGCAAGTGGGATATCCAGGGTGTTGACTATTTCCTCCACTGTCGTTCCTGCGGGAAAGTCCATAAGCTTTTGTTTAAAGCGATTATCCCGGAAATAGGCGAACAGCTTTACATTGAGTTGCATGGAGCTGTTCTTCTAAAAGTTCCAGAAAGAGTCGATAGCTTCATCGCTGATGTCCCAGACCACATTATGCGGGGCAACCGCTTCCTCGGAAAAGAATTCCGGCAACCTATCATCCTTGTTGGTAAAACCGGCAGCCAGATTAAAGGCATGCTCGGTTTTTAGGATACTCATTCCCAGATTGGTAACATCGTTTGCAGTCAAGTGAATCCCGAAACGAGCATTGATCATATCGATCAGAGCCGGGAGACAAGTCGCATCGTCAAGGGCTGCGAAGGCAATGAAAAGGCACATGCCGGTAGAGTCGATGGCTGCGGTGGCAATTTGCAGGTTGCGCGACAATTCCACCTGTCCTTCCTTGCTCAGTGGATCAACTTTGCCGCCCACGCCGAGGATGTTGGTGGCAATGGTGTAGCCCATAGTGTGATCCGCACCCTGGGTGGAGGTGGCGTAGGTGATGCCGATACCTTTGATAGCACGGGGGTCATAGGCCGGAATTGCTTGATTTTTGACAACCGGAACACGGGTCACGCCATAAGCCTTGCCGACGGAGCCGGCACCGTTGCCGATGATGCGCCCCAAAGCTGTGCCTTTGCCGATGTCTTCCTTCAGGATGCGACACAGTTCGGCACCATCACCGAATTTGAGGACACCGGCCTCCATGGCTACACCAAAGGCCACAGGGGTTTCGATCGCATCAATCCCGATATCATCCATCAAGCTGTCAGCTTCAGCCACATAATCGAGATTGTCGATACAGCAGTCGGCACCCAAAGCCCATATGGTTTCATACTCAAAGCCGGACGTCTTGTACTGGCCATTCGCATCGGCGTAAATCTGCGAGCAATTGATAACGCAACCGGGATGGCAGTTGTGTTTTGGTTTACCTCCGCGGGCAACAATGGTGTCGTGCATGGTCTCGCCGGAAATGGCTTCGTGCCCTTCGAACTGCCCCAGGGTGAAGTTCTTCGTCGGCAGTCCCCCGGACTCGTTGATGATGTTGACAAGAACGTTGGTACCGTACTGGCCGAGGGCCTTGCTGATCGGATTGTCGGCCAGGGCTTTTGCAAAAGTCCGGTTAGCCTCTTTAAAAGCTTGTGGATTGGCGATGGCCACCTTCTGTTCAGTCGGTTCCACGGAGATGAATTTAATCCTTTTTGAACCCATGACGGCGCCGAGACCACCACGGCCGTGCGATCGCAAATGGCTGTCCGGATCTTTGATTGAGATATTGGCACTGGTCATTCTCATCTCACCGGCCGGGCCTATGGTAATAACACCGGTCTTATCGCCAAGTCGATTATTGATCGCCTGCACCACCGCAAAGTTGCCCTTGCCGATCAACTCGGTCTCTTCTTGAAGCCTTACACTGTCTGCATTGATGTGCAGATTATACCACTTACCGTCATCGGTCGGTTTACCTTCGATGATCAAAGCTTTGACACCAATTTTGGCGAGCATCTGCGCAGAAGTGCCTCCGGCATTCGCTTCTTTGATGGTACCGGTCAATGGGCTTTTCGCGCCGCACGACAAACGACCGGAGTTTGCTGCCGGGGTTCCGGAGAGGAGGCCCGGGGCAAAAACCAGTTTGTTGTGTTGCCCCAGAGGATGGCAAGTTGGAGCGACTTCCTCAGCAATAATCGTCGAGGTCAAACCACGGCCGCCAAGGCCCATCCATCTTTCGGGTACAGATTCGATTTTGCAGCTCAAATCCGACATGTTTACACGAAATATTTTATCAGCCATGTGAACTCCTTTAAAAAAGAGAATAACTGGGCCCCTTGAGTGGAACCCGTACCCATATCCATACTTGGATGGTTGGATGGGCATTATTATTGAAATCAAAAAATCCAAAAAGTAGTAAAAACTTAGCTCAGTTGTCTATCCTTGTCAATCTCTTGCACGGCACACTTGTACGAATCGGTTAGTTTTAGTTGTTGTGACGATAGGTATTGCAAAAAATATAAAATTACAGAATCGCAATAAGCAATGGTTGGTGATAAGCAGTTCTTAAATGGGCTCTCCGTAGCTTATTATTCATCTGAGTAAAAGTCAAAGAGGGAACTGTTTCGCACTTTGCGGTAACATGTTTCTGGTTGGATAAATTTTTTGATAATAAAGACGTGTCACAAAAGCGAGCAGGGGCGATGAAGCAAAAAACGGCCAACTCTGAGGTATGTGGTTTTCTTCAAAGTGTATTGTTCACCAGCACCATTCTGCTCTCGGCTTTTTTGCTGTTTTGGGCGCAACCCCTTTTTGCCAAAATGATCTTGCCGATACTCGGTGGCTCGGCGGCGGTATGGACCACCAGCATGTTGTTTTTCCAGTTTACCCTGCTGGCGGGCTATGTGTATGCCCACTTCATTGGTAAAATATTGGCCATAAAATCACAGGTCTTTCTGCACATCCTGCTGCTCGGTATCGCCGGTATTGTGCTACCCTTTTATATCGATTATGCCACTTCCGAGAGTCCGGAGGGTTCTCCCGTCTTCTGGCTGCTATCGCTTGCAGCCGTTACGGTCGGCCCGCCCTTCTTCATGGTGTCGGCCACGGCACCGATACTGCAGCGCTGGTTTTCGCTTACGCATCACCAATATCGTGACAATCCTTACTTTCTTTATGCTGCAAGCAATCTCGGCAGCATGGTAGCCCTGCTGTTTTTTCCGACGATTCTCGAACCGTTTCTGGGTGTGCACTTGCAAACCGGTTGCTGGCAAACCGGATATTATCTGTTGCCGGCATTGTTCCTTGTCGTTGGCCTCGTCACCCTGAAGGAACTGAGGACAGAGCCAAGTCCATCGGTAGTGTCGGCGGTTCCGCCGCTCTCAGATGCGTGCGAAATTTCAGCGAGTCGCCGTCTT
>JBBQVT010000014.1:0-47004 GCA_038211245.1 Desulfobulbales bacterium
TAAGGTGAATCTCAAACAATAAGACGGTAGCAATATTGGTAAAATTAATATAAAAATCAATGATTTGAGCGTGTAAACCAGTTGGGATCCCTGTAACTACTTAGATTTAATCAGCTAATCTTAGATTTGTAAAGAGAATTCTATAAAAATATTTTTTTTAAATCTGCAGAGTTAAGTTGTCTATAGCTGCCGACAGGAAGGTTGCCGAGAGTAAGCTTGCCGTAGGCAATCCGGTTGAGATGCAAAACGGGATGTCCAATGAGGCCGAACATTTTTTTTATCTGCCGTTTTCTCCCCTCATGAATGGTGATTTTCACCAAACAGTTTTGACCCTTCAGCCCAAGGATTGCAATCGCCGCTGGAGAGGTGATTTTCCCCTCAAGCTGTATGCCGTTTTCGAGCAGAGAGATTTTTCCTTTGCTAGGAACTCCTTTAATCAGTGCCTCATAGGTTTTGTTGGTTTCGTTGCTTGGGTGTTGTATTCTTTGGGCAAGCGGGCCATCGTTGGTGAGAATGAGGGCGCCTTCGGTATCAAGATCGAGACGCCCGACTGGAAAAAGACGGGTACCCCCTTCTTTTATGAGCGAAGTGACTATTGGCCTGCCCTGTGGATCCGACAGCGTGGTGACATACCCCTTTGGTTTATTGAGAAGATAATAGACGAGTTCTTCTTTGGTTTCTACCTGTTTACCTGCAAACCTTACCAGATTCACGCCAGGAGTGATGCTTACCCCCATTTCTGTCACAACCTTTCCATCGACACTGATTAAACCGTCGACAATCAGCTGTTCGGCTTTTCGGCGGGAAGCGAGTCCACATTGGGCAAGATATTTTTGTAAACGAATTGGTACATTCATCGCCATTCTGCCGGAATGATTTTGGTGAATTGACGATCGACTTTTTCCTTTGTCGTCTGGTCGACTTCGAGGATTTTTGTGTACCAGGGCTTCATGCGACAATCAATAACCACGGGTGGATGGAGACCGACATGAAACCTGTGCACGGAGGTCAAGCGGGCATGGATATCGGCAGCCGGTTCAAAGCGGGTGAAAATGGTCCAGAGAAAGTCCTGAATGGAAGAGGTTGCTTCAGTGCTGTCATCCACCAGCATGATGACAGGCCATTCCTGCAAGGGGGCATACTCCGAGAGTTCTTTGGCCAAGGCAGGGTTTTCTTTGTAGGGAACGCCCTCGACAACCAGGGTTCCTGGCAGAAAGACCTTCGGTTGGGAGCAGGCATCAGGTAAGGAGGTGGTGAAATGGCGCGGCAACTCACGTTTTTTTTCCTTGCCAAGTCCCAGCAACATGGCTTTAGAACCTTTGTTGACAGAAGGTCCGGTGTAATCAAGGGTATCCTGAGAAACATTAGCGAACACGAAGAGATCCACTTGCCATTGCACTCTTTCCAGAACATGGGTCCACAGACTTGAAAAATTGGTGATATCGACGTCACCATCGGTGACAATTAAAAATTTAGTAAGGGAGAGTTGTCCCTCGCCAAGAATTCTCAAGCCGCAGGCAAACGCCTCACGGGGATAACGATCGGCAACCTTGGCGGCAGCAAGACAATGGAAGCCGGTTTCGCCGAAGGTTTTCAGCTCTTTGACGCCTTTCATAACCAGAGGAAAGAGTGGCGACAGCAGGTCTTGGAGAAAATCACCGATGAAAAAATCTTCCTGCCTGGGACGGCCTACAACGGTTGCGGGATAAATGGCATTGCGGCGATGATAAAGATGGCTCACTTGGAAGACAGGATAGTCGTGCTGCAGGGAATCATAGCCGTAATGATCACCGAAGGGACCCTCAGGGTGACGAAGGTGTGGGGGGACTTGGCCCTTGATGGCAAACTCGACACCGGCCACAAGCTTGTGTCCTCCGAGAGGATCCCGAGTCATGTGCAGTTTGTCGCCAATGAGCAGGGAGGTGAGCAGGAGTTCCGGCAAATCTTCCGGCAGTGGAGCGATGGCAGCAAGCATCAAAGCCGGTGGGCCACCGATGAAAAGTGTCATTGGCAAGGGCTTGTTTTGTTTCTCTGCTGCATAATAATGGTACCCCCCGCCCTTATGGATCTGCCAGTGAATGCCGGTGTTGGCATCATCGTATCTGTGGATTCGGTACATGCCGAGGTTATGGCCTTTGCCGTCCGGATGTTCTGTATAAACGAGTGGTAGAGTAACAAAGGGACCACCATCACTGTGCCAGGAGGTGAGCATTGGTAACGAACTGAGCAGCGGTGGTTGCTGACAGTTGTCGAGAATTGGGCCACTGCCCACAGTTTTTAAACCGATTTTCAGTCCATCAAAGAAAAGCTGTTTATTTTGCCAAAGCTGGGAAATGGAAAGTGGCATGATCGACTCAGCAAGTCGAACAATGTCGCGAACGAATTGTTGGGGCTTATTGCCAAAGGCGAGTTCCAGTCTCTTGGCGTTCCCAAAAAGGTTAGTAGTAACCGGGAATTTTGAGCCTTTGACCTGAGTGAAGAGGAGCGCCGGTCCCCCCCGGGCGATGATGCGTCGATGAATCTCGGCGATCTCCAGGTACGGATCAACCTCTTCTTCAATGAGCAGAAGTTGCTTCTCTTTCTTGAGTAAATCTAAATAACTGCGTAAGTCATGTAATTTTGCGAGAGCCACGCATTACTCCTTGTGGTGGTGATCCGGGTCGAGAAGGAAGAGCTGGTGGTATTCATTTTTACTCAAATGCTTTTTGAGCAGTTCGAAAAAAGTATCGACAAACTGAATGATCTCAGTGCTGGAAAGCCTTTTTGCAAAAATTTCGGTAAATTCAGGACGGCCGCTGAGTTGCAGAAAGGTTGACAACGACTGGCGATCAAGTTCCTCGGTTAAGCCAAAGCACATTTTGTCGGGTTCGAGGTTCATAAATGTCTCACAGGTTTTGGGTGTTGGCAAAGGGCTGCTGCGGGTCGGCAATAATTTTCCAGCGAATTTGCCGGGCCCTAGGGCCGTCAAATTCACAAAAGAAAACCTTTTGCCAGGTGCCAAGCTGAAGCTTGCCGTTTTCGATGAAAATGGTGAGGTTACTACCAGTCAACATAGTCATAATGTGGGACGGCGAATTGCCCTCTCGATGTTTATAACCAAGATTGCGGGGAACCATATGTGCCAGTCCTTGCAATATGTCAAGGCAAACGTCGGGGTCGGCACCCTCATTAATAATCAGCCCGGCAGTCGTATGTGGATTAAAAAGATGGATAATTCCAGAAGAAATGTGCTGATTTTGCAGGATCTTGTCGATTTCGCTCGTGATGTTGACAAGTTCCATATTTGAAATCGTGGAGATCTTCAGTTGGCCATTGGACATAATCCCTCCTTTGCTTGCTTTTATGCATAGGCAATGAACATACCACTCGGGCTGCCGGTGTCACAGGTGGTGATCCGTTTGTACTCTGCAATGGCCGAATGGAGCTGATAGCATCATTTTCTTTTGCAGCATCCAGTATAGGTGCTTTTCGAGCTTCAGTCAATCTTTGCCCGGCATCACCGGAATCACAATTTGCTGGAAGTGCCAAGTATCTGTTGCAAAAACCTGATTTACAAAAGACAGAATCTACAAAATATCTCTGGACCTATCAAAACAGCGTGATTTTCCGAGGTTGGAAGTATATGATACCCGGCCATTCATATGGAAAAATTGGTGGTTCTTGACATGTTCTGTGATACGAATACAATACTAATTTGATATGTACACAAATTTGCCGCTAGGAAACAGCATTGGAGTCCTCAGTCACGACCGAGACGCCGAATATATTGTAAGGGAAAGGGAGCGAGTGATGTTGAATCATGAGGTGCAGATAAAAAAAATCTGGATGCTTAGCCGTGAGTATGGGCAGCTCGCCGGTGCAGGGGGAGTCAAGGATGTGGTCTGCCAACTTGCTGAAGCTCTTGCCCGAAAAAATACCCGATTACTCCATGTAGTACTGCCACGCTACGGTTTTGTGAACGCTAGGGAGCAGGGGTTTCTACCTTTGCCGGATCCCTTCTGTCCGGGTCGTACACTGCGACTGCAGATTGATATGCACCAGCCGGATAAACGAATACTCGAAGAAGTGCATTATTATTATAAAAAAATCAATAGGGTAAATCTCTACCTTGTTGACGCCGAGCGCTTCCGGCAAAAATCGGATGTTTATACATACAGCGAACAAGATGAGAATCTTGTTCCCTGGCAGAAAAAATCCATGGGGCATCATGACTTTTTCGCTATGAATCTGCTGCTGCAGAAGGCCGCTCTTGAGCTTATGATTGTTCTCGGCGAAAAACCCGAGGTTATACATTGTCATGATGGCCATACGGCGGTTTTGCCGGCACTTATACGTGAGAATGCCGGATATCGTAATTATTTTCGGGAAACGGGCTGTATCGTCACCATTCATAACGCGGGTTACGGCTATCACCAGGAGGTTATCGATATCCCCTATGCAGCCTCAATAACTGGTCTGCCACAGCATGTAATTGAAGCTAATCAGCTCGATTTTAAATTTGATCCTTTTCTGGTGGCTGGACATTATGCAATACTGAATACAGTCAGTGTAAACTATGCGAGGGAATTACGGGAGACGGACAGTGATAGTCTGACGGGGTGGTTGGGTCATGAACTGCTCCGGCGCAACGTTGTTCTGGAGGGCGTGACCAACGGTATAGATCCCGAGTTTTTCTGTTCCGAGGCAATAGCCGAGGGCAATACTGAATTGATTTTCTATCCAGGAAAAGAAGAAGATACTTTGGCAGGTAAAAAACGTTGCAAAGAAATGCTTCTTGGGTTGCTGGAACATCCGGCCACGTTTGCTGGGGTGCAAAGTTTTGGCAGAGTAGACAAGAATATCCATTACCCACTCTTTACATTTGTCGGCCGTCTCAGCGAGCAAAAAGGTATTGATATCCTGATGTTGGTCCTGCCTGAACTGCTGCAGCGGCACCCGGAGGTTCAGGTGCTGATCTTTGGCACCGGCGCGAGCGAGATCACTGCCAGGCTCATCAGCCTAACAGAAAGGGAGGAGTTCCTCGGTCGAGTTTGCTTTATACAGGGCTTTAGTCCGGAAATGGCCAACAGAGTGTATGCTGCTGGAGATTTCTTTATCATGCCTTCGAGGTATGAGCCGTGTGGTTTGACGGATTTCATCGCCCAGTTGTTCGGTAATATTCCAATCGTTCATCATGTCGGCGGTTTGGTAAAGGTTGTCGACGGAGTTACCGGGATTGCCTATAATGGTGATTCTCCACATGATTTGCTGCAGGCTATGGAAAGGGCATTGGTGCTGTATCGGAATGAAATATTGAAACGGAAAATGCAGCTACAGGCGGTTAAGGCAATTGAACACAATTACACATGGACCAAAGTTATGCGTAAATATCTTGAACTTTACTCTAAGGCCAGAAAACAACAGTTATGTCGGGAGTGAACAATCTTTACTGCGGCTAGGGATGGATGAAAGTGTCCGACGGTCATGGGGCGTCAATACAGAACGACCGAAAAAATACCGGTTATCGTGGCTGAAGGTGAACCGAAAGTAAACAGGAGATAAATATGACGGTAAAAATTGGGATTAACGGTTTCGGTAGAATTGGCAGGAATATTTTCAGGGCAATTGACAAAGATGCAACTTTTGCTGATGTGGAGGTGGTGGCTATCAATGATTTGACCGATAATGCAACACTTGCCCATCTGTTGAAGTATGATTCAGTTATGGGGGTATACGCGAAAGATGTGCAAAGCAATGATAAAGGCATTGTTGTTGACGGCCGGTTGGTTGTCGTGTCAAACCATCGCAATCCGGCAGAGATCCCTTGGGGTGAGTTGGAGGTGGAGTATGTTGCCGAGTGTACAGGCAAGTTCGTCGATGCAGAATCAGCCCAAGGCCATATTGATGCCGGCGCTGCCAAGGTGATCATTTCCGCACCTGCTAAAGGCAATGTAAAAACTTTTGTCATGGGGGTAAATGAAGATGAATATGACCCAATGGTACATCATGTTGTGTCCAACGCATCGTGTACTACCAACTGCCTAGCTCCCTTTGCCAAGGTAATTCTTGACAAATTTGGGATCAAACGCGGCTTGATGACTACCATACATGCTTATACCGGCGATCAGAGGCTGCTTGATTTCCCCCATTCTGACCTCCGCCGGGCACGGGCCGCTGCATTATCAATGATACCGACGAAGACCGGTGCGGCCGCAGCGGTGTCTCTGGTTATTCCCGAATTAAAGGGCAAATTTGATGGACTCGCTGTGCGCGTGCCTACACCGACGGTGTCTTTGGTCGATGCCGTCATGGAGGTGGAGAGGGAGACAACTGTAGAGGAAGTCAATCAGGCATTGAAGGAGGCTGCGAACAGATATCTTGGCTATACCGAATTGCCACTCGTTTCCATCGACTTTCAGGGCAATGCGCACTCTTCAATTATCGATGCCCAGTGTACCAAAGTGATTGGAACTTCCGTCAAAGTCATGAGCTGGTATGATAATGAATGGGGCTACTCCAATAGAATGCTTGATCTTATTCTTCATATGGAGGCGAATAAGGCAATCTGATTCCCTGTCATTTTAATAATCCTTGTTATGCGCCTTTGAAGATCCGTCTTCGAAGGCGTTTTTTTATCCCTTGCCACAGCATGACTGAGTTCATTATACTGTAAAGATACGTGCTGGAATCATTTTGAATGCCTGTCAACAATAACGAAAATATGTCGATATGGAAGGAACAGCTAACGATAGAGTAATTGAGTCGGACGCCTTGAAGGCAAACCTGATGGAAACCGCCGGTAGTGTGGTTATCACCAATGATCTGCTGGTGCTGCTGGAAGTAGTAGAACAGTACAATGGGTTGCACACCACCCTTGAGAAGCTGCTTTTTGAAGTCTGCCATCCGTTTCGCAACTGGAAGATCATTTTGCCGCAATTGCGCAGTTTTGTCCTGAAAAATATCAGTCATTACCGTACCCACAGGCTTGGACCACAGGCCTTTGGCCTCTTCGCACAGCTTTTTTTTGAGGCGATGCATGACACGCTTCGCGATGTTACGCTCCTGTCTCAGGTTGTTGGGGCGCAGATGGTCTGGCTCGATAAAATGGTCAGCCAGTTTACCAGTGACGATCTGCGACGCTTTGGGTCGGAACTGAATACCGTCTTCGAGCGATTTACCGAATTTGAGCGGAGCGACAGACTGATAATGATGCAGATAGTACAAGGCCAGCATCCTTTTGCAAAAATAGCTAAGCAACTCCTTGTTACTGCTGCAAAAGACCGGACTGAGTTTGATTTTGCCCCATTGGCACGACTTGTCCAAACCATACTCGCCAGATGCTATCATTACTGGCTCAGGGAAGATGATCCTCTGACCTGGTTCCTTGACCGCTGCAGCATCCCGGTGGCTGATTTTCACTCTTCCAACCTTTTTCAGGCAATATCCCACGCGACGATGCAACAGCATTTGGCGGCGGTTGAGGCGCTTGATCTGGAGAGAGAACCCTTGGTTGCCCTCCAGGCACTGTTCAACTATCCGGAACATATAGATATCGTCAAGTACTACAGAGCGATGCCGAACAATCTTGTGGCGGCAGAGATGGTTTTTCGAGAGATTGAACAGCAAGGCATGAGCCATCTCCACCATTTTAGTGAAAATAGAAAGCTGCTCTTTTTGTTTAAGATCATGGATACCGATGGGCTGTACCTCATCCATGAAGAGACCTTGCGGGAAATTAATCGCAGCCTCGTGCAGCTGATCAGACAGCAGAGTTTTGAGGAGATCGAGGAGTTTCTCCTGACCGCTTTTAAACTGCTAAAAGCCAATGTCCGGAAATTTCCACATACCTCACTGCAGTGTATCCAGGTGTTGGGTGGGGAGGTGTTTGATCGAGGCAACAGCCGTATGGTGGAGGCCTTCCTCTGGGGCGTGGTACGCTTTGGCTTCCAACATGCAAACGTTGTTGGTGTTGATGAAAATTGGCAACCTCTTGCAAATCCGGCGCATCTGGCCAATATTCGGGTGTGGCTCTATCTGATTATGCGGGAACCCAAGTGGTGTTCGACCTTGTTTTCGGCCCTCATCATTCATCTTAAACTCTCAGGCACCTGTGTTAAAGATACCGATCTTTTTCAAAGGGACATTACCCAGCTCCTTAATCATCCGATTGAGCCCATTTACAACCTGTCGAAACAGTTTGCCAAACTCATGCCGGTTTTTTTCAATGAAATTGGTTCGGAAGGAGAATTGCGGGATGTGTCCACCGAACTTGACGAAATCCATAAGCGAAAAGATGTTTTGATCCATTTTCTCCGCAAACAGGGACACGTGGAAAGTTCCAATCTCATCGTCGATTTTGTTCAGGCAATTTTCCTATTCTGGAAGACCGGAGAAAAAACGCTGCTCATCCCTTATATCCCGGAAGAGGTCTATAGTCAGGTCGCTACCAGCGGCGAGTATGTCGATGACCTTATGGCTCTTAGCGCCAGATTCTGGCCGGGCATGGGTATTAACAGGGTCCGCGATATTCTTGAAAAGGGCAATGAGTCGATAACCACCTTCCTCGCCGGCCAGACAGATCTTAAGCCCACAGAGGTTCGCCGTTTTGAGTTGCTGGTACGGATGTATAAATTGCTTTACAAGAAATATAAACTGGGCGTCCAACAATTGCAGTCGGAAATTCTCAAGGCAGTCAATGACGGTTTTCCCGAGATGGAGCGGTTACTCGCGGATCTCAATCATGCGGATACTGAGCATTGTCTTGAAGCCCTTCTTACGGCTCTTGAAGGTCTGAAAAAAATAATACTTTCCGAGGAGACTTTCGTGGCCCAGGAGGATATCTACTATAAGCGGCATATCGCCGCCGATATCCCTTCTGTGTATGGAAGATACAAAGAGAGGAAGTTCGATGCCCTCAGTCTCACTTTTCGCTTGGAAAATCTCGCCAATCTGTATCTTGAAAAACTGCCGGATACGGTCAACCTGTCCATTATCACCCAGGCTACTTTCTATAATATAGTCAGGTGTATAAACCTCTTTCTCCGCGCCCTGGCGATCGACGGTATTACCTCCCGGAGGCTTTCCACCTATCTCTCATTGTTGGAAACATCGCTGAAAGTTCGGCGTTTTTCTTACACCCAGTATCTTGATATTTTCAGAGGTATGTCGGAAGGAGTAAAGGACATCATCTATGCTTTTTATACTAATATCCATCAGAATAATCTGTCGATTATCATTCCCCAGATTGGGCGGGAAAATCTCCTTGAGAAATTTGCCAATTTCTACGATGAATCGGAGGTGGGAACGACCGTGCAAAGACTGTCCGAGGTGTTTTTTCGGGAGCTGATCTCCTCCACCTTCGGCCTGCAACATCTTGATAATTTCATTCTCCGTATCCTCCAGACCCTTGAAAATCAGAAGGATCTTCTTGACCAGGAAAGACTTGACCTGCTCATGACCTATAACCCCGAAGGGGTATTGTCACTCCTGCATACGCCGAACCCCTACACCAATAACCTCATTCACCTCGGCAACAAGGGATTTAATCTCGCCACCCTCATTGGTGACGGGAAAAGTGTGCCGCCGGCATTTGTTCTGACGACAGAAATTTTCCGCTGTCGAGAGATTGTCTTCGGCTATGTCAAGACGCGAGAGGAGTTCATGGAACGTGTGCGCCAGGCCTTGACCGAGATCGAGAAGTTAACCGGAAAAACATTCGGGTCACCGGAAAGGCCGCTGCTCTTATCGGTACGTAGCGGGGGCGCCATTTCCATGCCGGGCATGATGGCCACTATCAACAATGTGGGGCTAAATGAAGAACTCATTGCCGAACTCATAACCAACCATGGCAACGGTTATCTCGCCTGGGATAATTATCGGCGCTTTTTGCAATCCTGGGCTATGATTTCAGGAATCGGCAGAGAGGACTTCCAGGTTCTTATGAATACTGCCAAAGCCAAATACGATGTGATTTTAAAGCGGGATTTTTCCCCGGAACATATGCAGGAATTGGCACTTTCCTATCAACGGCTCATCCGCCAAAGGGGGCTCGGGATACCTGATGACCCCTGGCTCCAGTTGGTGAATGCCATTCAGCTGGTGTTGGATTCCTGGGACACCCAGAAGGCTGTGGAGTATCGAAAGATCATGGACGTTTCAGATGCGTGGGGAACGGCAGTCATTGTGCAGGCCATGGTTTTTGGCAATAAGAGCGTTAACGCGGGGTCGGGGGTGGTTTTTACCGCTCATCCTTATCGTAAGGTACAGCGAGTCGCCCTGTGGGGCGATTATGCCTATGGCGATCAGGGCGAAGATATCGTTTCCGGACTGGTTTCGAGTCATGCCATTTCCACCGAACAGGCAAAGCTCGACGGTCGGCATGAAGGTGAAACCCTCGAGCTTCGCTTTCCAAAGATCTACCAGAAACTCCTGCATATTTCCCGTGAACTTGTTTATGAAAAACGATGGAACCCACAGGAAATCGAGTTTACCTTCGAGGGTCCCGAACCGGATGAGCTCTATCTCCTGCAGACCCGGGATATGATAACGATCAAGAAAAAGGAGCATCTGAACGTCTTTGTCGAGAGCCCGGCCCTCGAGTCCGCTTATCTTGGCAAGGGGGTTGGGGTTTCCGGCTCAGCACTTTCAGGTCGTGCCGTATTCACTGAAGAAAATATTCGTAAGCTGAGACAGATTGATCCGGCGACACCTCTCATCTTGATTCGTCAGGATACCGTTCCTGAGGATATCAAGGTGGTGAGCCAATCCGATGGGTTGCTCACCTCCAGGGGCGGACAAACCTCGCATGCCTCGGTTGTTGCCGTTCGCCTGGAAAAAACCTGCGTTGTTGGTTGTCGGAGTCTGAAGGTATATGAGGCAGAACAGTATTGCGAAATTGCCGGAGTGAAAATAGGTTTTGGTGATCCTATTTCAATTGATGGTCGCAATGGACAGGTATTGAATGGGGCGTATCCCATCGTTGAAGAGTATCATATCCTACCAATATGATACCTTGCTCTTGCAAGGAAATAGTGAATTTTGTCGGCTAAATGGGGAGGGAGAGATGTCTCAGAATAAAGTATACAGAAAAGGTCCAAAACTTTTTTCTCTGGCGAGAAAAAAAGCACTTATATTGGGGGTTCCCCAGGAAAAGGGAGTGAAACTCGCCGAACTTATTTGCCGGATCCAAGAGCAGGAAGGCAATCCTTCGTGCTTTCGGCAGCGGCAGATCTGCTCACAGACAGCTTGCTGTTGGCAGGCGTCATGTAGCGTCCTGATGACGAAAGAATAAAGAAGACGACCAACTACGACAGTTATTGTCTGTTTTCCAGGACCCCGAACTTTTTAAGGATGAGTCCCATGGGACAAAACTTGGTGAATCCGAACTGGAAAAGGTTTAAAGCGACGAAGGCCGTAAATAAAAGCCAGTATGTGCTTTGAAACAATGGACTGGCCTCAACGCCTAATGAGAGGCTGAGAAGTATAAAAAATCCGGCAATAACATGTATCCAATCGGTGATTATCATGGTTTTTGGGCTCCGCGAGGATGAGTCTTACGTGATTAAAAATTGGGACAAAACAGAAGATGCAATTTTTTAATAAGTTCGAGAATTCGTTTGTCGACAATTTTATTGTAAATGAAATTAGCATCTTTCCGGTAATCGATAATCCCTTGACCTCGCAAAATATTCAAATGCTGCGATACGTTGGCATTGGTGGTTTGCACCTGCTCCCTTATCTCGCCTACCGAGAGTTCCTTATCCTGCAGAAGACAGAGAATTTTCAAGCGAATAGGATGGGACATCGATTTAAGTATCTTCGCCATTGCTTCAATTTGTTCGTTTTGCATATTTTCTCCTGTTGGACAGTATTTCACCTTTTAATGTAATAGTTGCATTGATTTTGTAAAGTGCTTTTTTGCAATCTTTGCAAGGATAGACTTGAATCTGGAAAGAGAAAAGGGTTAATTGATATCGAATTTTTTATGGCAAAGAACTTTTAATGAGGAGGTTTGCTGATGGTACATTCGTTGTTGGCTCCACATACTGTCTGTTTGCAAGTTATTGATGTTCAAGAAAAATTGATGGCCAAGATTGACAATGCCCCTAGGGTCGCTTTAACAGTCGAACTCATGGTTAGATGCGCGCAAATACTCAACATTCCTATTCTTGCCAACACCCAATATATCAAAGGCTTGGGGCCCTATGTGGGGAATTTGGAAGCCCTTGTTGCCGGCATTCAACGTTTCGATAAGGTTGAGTTCAATGCACTTGCGAATAAGGAAACCGAAGCTTTTTTCAGTGGGCTTCCTAAAACCGTGACAACCATAGTTTTGGTTGGCGTGGAAACACATATATGCATCTACCAAACTGCCATGGGATTGCTGAAGCGTGGGTTTGGTGTGTGGATTGTTACAGATGGAGTTTCGGCAAGAAAAACCAGTGATCATAAGGCTGGGCTCAATCGATTACAGAGCGTTGGGGCAAAAATCGGGTCGGCTGAGATGCTGATATACGAGTTGCTCGGTAAAGCCGGCACGACAGAGTTTAAACAGGTGTTACCGCTTATTATTAACCGCGGTGATTAATGTTATTGCGTATTGGTCTAGGGAATTATGAAAGGAAATGAAATAAGAAGCAGGTTTTTGAACTACTTCAAGGAAAGTGGCCATACAGTCGTCGAAAGTTCCTCACTTGTCCCGAAAGATGACCCCACCCTCCTGTTCACCAACGCCGGAATGGTTCAGTTTAAGATGGTGTTTATGGGAGAGGATAAACGGGACTATGTGAAGGCGGTGACCAGTCAGCGTTGCGTTCGTGCCGGAGGCAAACACAACGACCTTGAAAATGTTGGATATACCGCCCGACATCATACCTTTTTCGAGATGCTCGGTAATTTTTCTTTCGGCGATTATTTTAAGGAAGATGCCATTCGTTTTGCTTGGAATTTTCTTACCGCTGAGCTGGGTATTCCCGCCGAAAAACTTTGGGTGTCAATTTTTGAAAATGACGATGAAGCCTATGCACTCTGGGATAAGGTTGAGAGTCTGCCTAAAGGGCGAATTGTCAGGATGGGCGAAAAGGATAATTTTTGGGCTATGGGTGATACCGGACCATGTGGTCCTTGTTCGGAAATTCATATCGATCAAGGTGTTGCAGCCGGTTGTGGTCGGCCGGATTGTGCGCTGGGGTGCGACTGTGATCGATTTCTTGAATTATGGAATTTGGTGTTTATGCAATTCAACCGTTCTGCCGACGGCATAATGACGAGGTTGCCAAAGCCAAGCATTGATACAGGAATGGGCCTTGAGCGGGTTGCTGCGGTTCTCCAGGGCAAGTTCAATAATTACGATTCTGATCTCTTTACTCCGATCATTGCCAAGCTGGAGGCTCAGTCGAAAAAAAGCTACGGTAAAAACAATCAGGACGATACTGCGATGCGGGTTATTGCCGACCATGCCAGGGCAACGACCTTTCTTGTTGCAGATGGTGTTCTGCCGAGCAATGAAGGCGCGGGGTATGTATTGCGGCGGATCATGAGAAGGGCGGTTCGTTACGGCAAACACCTCGGTTTGGAAAAACCCTTTATGAATGGGGTCTGTACTGCCGTTGTGGGCGAAATGGCCAGTGCCTATCCGCATCTCAACGGTGCTCTTTCCCTTTTGGCTAAGGTGGTGGCCAAGGAAGAGGAGCGCTTCCGTGAAACTCTTGAAAACGGTTTGGCTTTACTTGATGAAGAGATCTTGCGGATGACGAGGGATAACTCGCAGTGCATCCCGGGCAGTTTTATTTTTAAACTCTATGATACCTTTGGCTTTCCTTTTGATATTGTGCGCGATATCGCTCTTGAAAGAGGGTTTGGCTTCGATGAACCCGGTTTTCACTTGGAGATGGAAAATCAGCGCCGAAAATCGCGCTCGTCACGTAAAGATGATGGAGTGAAACTCCTTGATGAGGGGGTCAAGGATCTCGCCGCAGCCGGTAAAAAGACCCAGTTCGTCGGCTACCAAGAACTCTTTGCCGCCACTAGGGTCGAGGGTTTGCTGGATGATGAAGGGAGGAGAGTGAACAGCCTCGCTGCTGGGCAGAAAGGACGATTGTTTGTAGACTTGACACCCTTTTATGCAGAAGCCGGTGGCCAAGCAGGCGACTGCGGTGAGGTGTGTTGGCAAGGAGGTGGCGCCAAGGTCATTGCAACTTCTGTGGCGGGGGCTAAGATCATTCTCCATGAAATAGAGGTTACTGAGGGACTTCTGCAAGAAGGAACAGAGGTGTCTTTGGGTGTCGACAAAGCCAGGCGTCGGGCGATTGCAGCACACCATTCGGCAACACATATGTTGCATGCAGCGCTCAGAAATCTCCTCGGTGATCATGTGAAACAGGCTGGATCAATGGTGGGGCCTGATCGATTGCGTTTTGATTTTACACATTTTTCGCCTCTTACAGAGGAACAAATCGAGCGAATCGAGTTTTTAGTGAACGAGCAAATATGGCTCAACGCACCAGTGATAACGAAAATATTAAAGCGTGATGATGCTCTGAAGGAAGGCGCTATGGCGCTTTTTGGGGAAAAATATGAAGAGAGTGTCCGGGTTGTGTCAATGGCAGATTTCAGTAAGGAGCTCTGTGGCGGAACTCATGTTATGGCGTCCGGCGAAATTGGGGTATGCAAAATACTCTCGGAAAGTGGTATCGCATCTGGGGTGCGGAGAATTGAAGCATTAGCCGGCCAATCCGCCTTTGCGTTCATTCAATCACAGGGTCGCAGGGAGCGGCAAATTGGTAGGCTCCTGAATACTGGTAGTTCTGGCGAGATTGTCGCTAAGATTGAAACGCTGTTGATCCATATGCGAACAACGGACAAGCAGGTTGCTGATTTGTCTCGACAACTCGCAAGTACTGATCTTGAAGGGATGTTGCAAAACTTTGTGTCTATTGATGGGGTTAAAGTTATTGCCTCGGAAATACTCTTAGACAGCCAAAAAACACTACGTGAGGTTGGTGATCGAGTCCGGGATAATCTTGTATCCGGGGTCGCCGTTCTGGGCGGTTCTATCAATGGAAAAGCTGCCTTACTGGCAGTTGTAACAGCCGATCTTGTGATGAAGATAAAAGCTGTTGATATTATTAATAAAGTTTCGACACTGGTAGGTGGAAAGGGTGGAGGAAGGGCGGACATGGCGCAGGCTGGTGGACCGATGGTGGACAAATTGAGCGAGGCCATCAAATCAGTACCGGATGTGGTCAGGAAACTCCTGCATGCAAAGTGATGAAAACGGTTTCTTGAGGTGTTCGATTGAGCGAATTGAGCGTCTTTTCGGATACCAAGTCTGCTTTTGAAGGACCGACCGGATAGCACACATAAATTAGTTGACAGAGTAATATATTTACAGTAAGAATTTTTTGCTATTGTGAATGGTGGTTCAGTTTGATTCGCTCAGTTTTAGTCGTTATTTTCCAGATATATCGTATGCGGTCATCATTCATTTCGTAAATGAATGTTACGTTTTTTTCGTTTTATTTTAGTTGAGCAGGAGCTACTAACATGATTACGACGGATATTACTTTGTTTATTCAGATTGTTAACATGGTTGTGCTCATGTTTCTTCTTAATGGTGTTCTTTATAAACCTATAAGGAACATTCTCAAGGAGAGATCTGAAAAACTGCGGGGCATGCAGGAAAACATCTCGAAGTTTGAGAAAAATGCCAAGCTGCGACAGGAAGAGGTAGATGCGAAAATGGCAAAAGCGTCAGGCAAGGCAAAAGCAGCCTTGGATTCTGCCCGCGCTGAGGCACAGGCCGTAGGCGATGCAAAGCTTACCGCGATCCGGACTGAAGCTGATACAGCTAAGGAGGCAAAACTTGCTGAGCTTAGAGCTCAAATCGAGAGCGCCAGAACCGGCTTGCGATCCAATTTAGATGGATTTGCAACCGCTATGGCGAGTAAAATTCTGGGGAGGAGTCTCTAGCTATGAATGGAGTGAAGCATATTACCAAGTTTGTGAGTCTGCTTGCCTTAACTCTTTTGTTTGCCATGTTCAGTGGCTCGGCATTTGCCGCTGAAAAGGTCGGCCATGCGTCAGATACCGATCAGTCGGTGGTCTCCGATGCCGGGCATGGTGCAAGCAAGGTTTCTAAGAGTTTGTCGGCCGAAAAAGTTAAAGATCTTGGTTGGCGGATCGTTAATTTTATTGCGCTTATGATAATTCTCGTCAAATTCGCCGCAAAGCCAATTGGCGCAGGTCTGGCAGGACGTCAGAGGAAAATAAAAGATGAAATTGAAGAGTTACAACAGAAACGAGCCGACGCAGAGAAAACGTATGATGACTTTCAAGCCAAACTTGCAACGGTAGAATCGGAAATTGATAAGATAGTCGACCGAGCTATTGCCCAGGCTGAAATCGAGAAAGTTAAAATAATTGCGAAAGCAGAGCAAGCTGCCCATGATATAAAACGTTCAGCCGAAATGGCCATTCAAAATGAACTCACTGAGGCTCGTAGGACTTTGAAAAATGAGGTCGCTGACCAGGCTGCAATACTCGCTGAAAAACTCATTGTAAACAATCTCACTGCGGACGATCAGGTGAAGATCATTGATAATTATTTAGCTAAAGTGGGGGCAGTACAGTGAAACAGACAATCCTCGCACGACGTTACGCCAAGGCAATTTTCTCCATAGGCCAGGAACAAGCTACATACGATCAGTATAATGAAGTTCTGCAGGGTTTAGCTGCTTTGTATGCTTCACACCCGGAAGTCTCCGATGCCGTCACCAATCCCCTGTATCCTCTTGATGTTAAAGAAAAGGTTATGCAGGGAATGGTGGCCTCAATGGGTGTAGATATTGTCATCGGAAACTTCTTGAACCTTTTGGTTCGGAAAAAACGTGCTGAATTATTGCCTGAAATTGCTGAAGCATATCAATCAATGGTTGACGGAGCGAAGAACATCAGCCATGGCAATGTTGTTTCGGCGGTTGAATTGAGTGATGCTTTAAAAGCAAATGTTCAAAAGGTTTTAGAAAAGTTAACTGGCAAGAAAGTTAAGCTCACTACCAGTGTTGATCCCGCCATCATTGGCGGCATTATAGCCAAAGTTGGTGATCTGGTTCTGGATGGGAGCATAAAGACGCAACTTGCAGGTTTAAAAGATTCCATTAAGGGGAGAGAATAGATGCAGATCAAAGCCGCAGAAATTAGTCAGATTATCAAAGATCAGATTGGGGCATACGAGACCAGCATAGATCTTAACGAGACCGGTACCGTAATCTCAGTCGGCGACGGTATCGCCCGTGTCTATGGCGTGCAGAACTGTATGGCCATGGAGCTTTTAGAGTTTCCTGGTGGCATCATGGGCCTTGCCCTGAATCTTGAGGCGGACAACGTTGGATGTGCTGTTCTTGGTAATGTTTCCGGCATTAAAGAGGGTGACATCGTCAAAAGGACCGGGAAGATTGCCGAAGTTCCTGTTGGACCGGCCATGGAAGGTCGAGTTGTTGATGGTCTCGGCAAGCCTATCGATGGTCTTGGCCCGATCAAATCTGAGCTCAGCTCGAAAATTGAGAGGCTTGCTCCTGGCGTTATTTCCAGAAAGGGTGTTCATGAGCCATGTTATACCGGATCAAAGGCAGTTGATGCCATGACCCCGGTCGGAAGAGGACAGCGTGAACTGGTTATCGGTGATCGTCAGATTGGTAAGACCTCTCTTTGCGTTGATGCTATTATTGCTCAGAAAAACACCGATATTCATTGCATCTACGTTGCAGTTGGACAAAAGAAGTCAACAGTTGCTCTGGTTGTTGAGGCGTTGAAAAAACATGGGGCAATGGCGTACACTACGGTTGTTTCCGCTTGTGCTTCAGATCCTGCACCAATGCAGTATATCGCACCCTTTGCCGGATGTGCCATGGGTGAATATTTCAGGGATAACGGACAACACGCACTGATCATTTATGATGATCTTTCAAAACAAGCTGTTGCATACCGCGAACTTTCTCTCCTACTCCGTCGCCCGCCGGGACGTGAAGCATATCCTGGTGATATTTTCTTCAACCACTCACGATTGCTAGAAAGATCCGCCAAGGTAAACGATGCGCTTGGAGCAGGTTCACTGACCGCTCTACCGATAATTGAAACTCAGGCTGGTGACGTTTCAGCCTTCATTCCAACAAATGTTATCTCTATCACCGATGGTCAAGTGTATCTTGAACCGAACCTCTTTTTCTCCGGTGTTCGTCCTGCCATTAACGTTGGTCTTTCAGTTTCGCGGGTAGGCGGTGCAGCTCAAGTTAAGGCTATGAAGCAGGTTGCCGGCACCCTTCGGCTTGATCTTGCACAGTATCGTGAGCTTGCAGCTTTCGCAGCTTTCGGCTCTGATCTTGATGCAGGAACTCAGGCTAAACTGACACGCGGGGAAAGACTCGTTGAGATCTTGAAACAGCCTCAGTATCAGCCACTGCCGATGGAAAAACAGGTGGTAATACTCTACGCTGGTTCTAATGGCTATCTCGATAAACTGCCAGTTGCCACCTTGGCTGACTATGAGACTGAACTCTACAGCTATATTGAGTCCAACGAACCGAGCATTTTCTCTGATCTTGATAAGGAAAAAATGTTCAATGATCCAATTAAGGAGAAGCTCAACAAGGTGTTGACCAGCTTTGGTGATACTTTCAAGGCGTCAAAAGGTCTTAACTAATCACAAATAGGTCAAGATATGGCGAGTTTAAAAGAAGTGAAAACCAAGATCGCAGGCGTTAAAAAGACCGCCCAGATCACCAAGGCTATGAACATGGTCGCCGCAGCAAGACTGCGCGGCGCTCAAGAAAAAATGGAGGCATTTAGGCCTTATGCTTCCAAATTCAATGTGACAATGTCCAATCTCTCAGGAGGAGCAAACACCACAGGATTTCCATTAATGGAAATTCGTGATGTCAAAACTGTTGAGATTGTGGTCGTCACTTCTGATCGCGGGCTTTGTGGCTCTTTTAATGCCAATATCATCAAACTAGCCGTAAAAATGAAGGCAGAGTACGAAAATGCCGGAAAAAAGGTGAGTTTTGTCTGTGTCGGTAAAAAAGGCAGTCAGCTTCTAAAAAAAACCGGCATTGTCAGAAAAAGTTACCGTGATATCATGAGTAATTTCCAGATGTATAATGCCAGGGAAATTGCGACGGATATTGCTTCACACTTTTTAAGTGGTGCAACTGACAAAGTTGAAGTCATCTATGGTCACTTTAAGTCAGTTGCAAGTCAGATTCCGGCAATTTCTCATCTTCTGCCTGTGCAACCGACTAGAGTAGAAGAAGAAACCGAGAAAAAGTTTTCAGGAGATTACATCTACGAGCCTTCAACTGAAGAAATCATGGATGTCCTGCAACCTCTGTATCTCAATGTCATCATTTATCATGCAATGCTCGAGGTAGGGGCAAGTGAACATGCCGCCAGGATGACAGCAATGGATAACGCGACGAACGCATGTAAAGATATGGTGAAAAGCCTGAGCATCATTTACAATAAGGCTCGTCAGGCTGCGGTAACAAGTGAGCTTATGGACATAGTTGGCGGAGCGGAAGCCCTGAAATAATTTATTATCTCTAAGATAATCCAAGACTTTTGAGGAGAGGTAAGGCCCAATGAGTGAACAAAAAATAGGAAAAATAACGCAGGTAATCGGTCCTGTTGTAGACGTAGAATTCGAGCCCGGCAAACTCCCTAATATCCTTAATGCCTGTTACGTTACCAATCCCGGCATCAATGATAAAGAGGATAATCTGGTAATCGAGGTTGCTCAGCATCTTGGTGACAATGCTTGTCGCTGCATCGCTATGGATCAGACCGATGGTCTTGTCCGGGGAATGGCAGTTAAAGATACAGGCTTGCCGATCACTATCCCGGTAGGTGATGCAGCCCTTGGCAGGATCATGAATGTAGTGGGAAGGCCAGTAGACGGGCTCGGTCCAATCTCCTCCAACAAGACCATGCCTATCCATCGGGAGGCGCCACTCTTCACCGAGCAGAACACCGAGGTACGGGTTCTTGCCACGGGGATCAAGGTAATTGATCTGTTGGTACCGTTCCCACTTGGCGGCAAAATGGGATTGTTCGGTGGTGCAGGCTGCGGCAAAACGGTTATCATGATGGAAATGGTAAACAATATTGCCATGCATCACGGTGGGATATCGGTATTTTGCGGTGTAGGTGAACGTACTCGTGAAGGCAACGATCTGTACCATGAGATGAAGGAATCCGGCGTTTTGCCTAAAGCGGCCCTTGTTTACGGGCAGATGACAGAGCCCCCGGGAGCTCGTGCCCGTGTCGCTCTTACCGGTCTGACAGCTGCTGAATATTTCCGCGATGAAGCTGGGCAGGACGTCCTTCTCTTTATTGACAACATCTTCCGTTTTACCCAGGCTGGTTCTGAAGTTTCAGCCCTTCTCGGTCGAATTCCTTCGGCGGTTGGTTATCAACCAACATTGGCTACTGACCTTGGCGCCCTGCAAGAGCGTATTACTTCAACGAACAAAGGATCAATTACTGCAGTACAATGTGTTTACGTACCAGCAGATGACTTGACAGATCCTGCGCCGGCAACAACCTTTGCTCATCTTGATGGTACGGTCGTTCTTTCCCGGCAGATTGCTGAACTTGGAATTTATCCAGCAGTTGATCCTCTAGATTCTACCTCACGGATTCTTGATCCCAATGTTATTGGCAAGGAGCATTATTTGGTAGCCCGTGGTGTTCAGGTTACTTTACAAAAATACAGAGATCTGAAAGATATCATTGCGATACTCGGTATGGATGAGTTGTCCGAAGACGATCAGCAGCTCGTTTCCAGAGCTCGTAAAGTCCAGAGATTTCTTTCTCAGCCTTTTACCGTTGCTGAAGTTTTCACAGGTATGGCCGGAAAGTTCGTAAAGGTTGCCGATACAGTCCAAGGTTTCAAAGAGATACTTGAAGGAAAACATGACGATCTCAATGAGAACTCATTCTATATGGTCGGTTCCATAGAAGAAGCTATTGAAAAGGATGCAAAATCCAAGGGTGCAGGTAAATAATCTGCTTAAGGGGAAAGTTCGATGGGACAACAGATAAGACTTGAAGTCGTAACTCCAGCTGGTGCAAAAGTTAACGAGGACGTAGACATCGTTAATGCACCTGGATTTGGTGGAGACTTCGGTGTGCTCGCAAATCATGCACCCTTTCTGTCGACAATCAAAATTGGTACTCTTACCTATGAGAATGGCAACAAAAGAGAAAGTCTCATGGTCAGTGGAGGATTCTGCGAGGTTTCAGATAATAAGATTACCTTCCTCGTTGAGAGTGCTGAAAAGGGCAGTGAAATTGATGTGGAAAGAGCACTTAAAGCAAAAGAAAGAGCTGAAAAGCGCTTGGCTCAAGCGGCTCAACAAACTGAGAATTTTAATCGACAGAGAGCTGAGGTTGCCTTGCAGCGTGCCATAGCTCGAATGAAAGTATCTAGCATGCGTTAGTTATTTGACTGTCAAACGCCTCATCCTCAAAGGGTGAGGCTAAGTATTAAATGGGGATAACTCTTCTTATGAGTTATCCCCATTTTTTTATAACTGAGCGGTAGTATCACTTACATAGGCTCGGACACCTTCAGTAATCTCCTTGGTAAGCATCTCTAGAAATATTGGGTTTTTAAGATTATCTAAGTCCTTCTCGTTGCTGATAAATGCCAATTCAATCAATATCGCAGGCATTTGAGCTCCAATGAGGACATAAAAGGGGGCTTGTTTCACCCCAAGATTTTTTATATCAGTAAAACCGCGTTTATCAGCCTCTGAAATAATGGAGTTGTGAACTTGTTGGGCCAGCCGCGAAGATTCACTGATTTTTGAATTTTTCATGATATCTGAAAGTATATCTTGAAGTTCGCTCATCTGATGAGTTGATGTTGCATTTTCTCGGGCGGCAACGCGCATAGCCTCCGCGTTGGTAGTAAGATTAAGATAGTAGGTCTCCATGCCCCGCACCTTTGCTGATGGATGAGCATTGATATGGAGTGAAATAAAAAGATCTGCATTATTGGTGTTGGCGAGGGCAGTACGCTCTTCAAGGGAAATAAAGGTGTCGTCTTTTCTGGTGAGAACAACTTCGCAACCAAGTTCCTTTTTGAGTATAGGTGAAAGCCTTTTTGCAACATCGAGGACCATGTCTTTTTCTTTCAAGCCAAAGGCCATGGCACCGGGATCTTTGCCTCCATGGCCGGGATCGAGGACGATCTTTTTAACCCCGAGACCTAACTGCTGCGCCAGAGAAAGAGGTTTAACGTCAGGGACGGCGACGATCTTGCCCGGTTCGCTCTTAGCTGGTTCTGAGGAAAGTTTTATGTTTGCCGCGACCTTTTTATTATCACGTAAGACGATAACACTGCCCGGTGACTCAACCTCAGCATGCTTTGCGGGCTTTTTCTCGGTTCGGGCGGTAATTGAAGCACCCAAGGGTTTTGGTGATTCTTTAGTGATTTTCTCCCCTCTAACATCAATGACTACACGAAAAGGATCGGGAAGACTGTAAATTTTGTAACTGCTGATTGATTCAATATCAAGTACTACACGAACAGTATCCGCTGAAAATTGGCCAGTACGAATCCGCTTAAGAAGTCCGTCTTCTATTGGTATGGGGGAACGATATTGAGGCTCTATATAACTTTTCTTAAAATCTATATAGAGCCTTCTTGGGGTGTTTTCTGTTTCTTCAAGAAGAATTTCTTTATAGTTTACCGGGCCGGATGCCATCATAACAACACGCGTGTAATTGTCTGATGACCAATATTTGACAGGTAAAACATAACTGAGCTTATTATCCCGCGAGGAGGATATCATGATTTTCGGGAGGGCAATATCATGCTCCAGGGAAAGAACTTTCAGCAGGTTTTCAGCATCGGGATGCATGTCACCATTGGGATAGTTTGTGACGATCTCGCTTAGATAATTTGCAGCTTGTTGAGGGTTGTTTTTTTTGTCCAGGAACAGTTGGCCGAGGGCTAAAAAGGCGTCATCTGCAAGACGATTTTGTGGAAAAAGTTTGGTGATTTCCGCAAAATAGGTAACGGATTCATCAAGGTCTAGAGCATTTTGAAAACGATCGTGCATCTCACCATATATGCGACCGAGCATAAAAAGGCATGAGGGGGCAATTTCCGATTTAGGGTTGGAAAGATAGATACGGCGAAAATTTCTGGTTCCTTTCAGCCAATTGTCTCTTGATATTGAAATCTTGGCATTAGTTTGCAGTTGATTATAGTAGAATTTGGCTTCATCGTACAACCTGCCAATTGGCTGTGGTTTGTCTCGGTCCTCATCGGCTAACTGGCTATTGGCCGGAATGCACAGCAGGGTTGGAAGAAATAAGAGTGAAATAATGATGACGGTGCGAATCATTGTATGAATAGAATCTCACTCCTGCAAAGAAATGGTTGATCGAAAAAGAAGAATATAATAATTATTTGATACCAGTAGACATTATACAGGAAACATAGAAACATGGCAAAATAAATAGGTCTATGTAATCAGCTAGCTCAGGGTGCGGAAGGAGAGAGCAATCATCTAGGGGGGAAATTCTTGCTGCACTTCAGGGCAAAAAGAGGAAAAAACCGGACATGCCGGGTACAACTGGCTTGATGAAAGCAGATGGAATAATGTTATTATTTTAGTTGGTTAACATATTTTTCAAGGCATAGAGACAGGTCAGTGCATCTAAGGGAGAACATTCATCTAGATTGATCTTTTCAAGGTACTCCCGAATAGGGTCTGCTGGAGGGGAAAAGAGAGAAAGCTGCCCAGAACATTTTCTGGGAGGTGTATCTTTTTTGAGTGTTTGTGGATGACCTGCCGATTGTTGAAAGTTTCCAAGTTCAATGTTTTTAAGAATTTCCTTGGCTCTTTTAACAACGCTACTAGGAACACCTGCGAGACCTGCGACCTGGATGCCATAACTTCTGCTTGTTCCCCCTTTTACCAGTTTGTGAAGGAACATGATATTTCCCTGCCATTCACGAACGGCGATAGAATAGTTCTGAACCCGCGGCTTAGTTTTTGCGAGTTCGGTGAGCTCATGATAATGTGTAGCAAAGAGAGTCTTCACACCTTTTTGGTTTTTTTCAACAAGGTCTTCAGCCACTGCCCATGCGATAGAAAGGCCATCGAAGGTTGAGGTGCCTCTACCGATTTCGTCGAGAATGACCAAGCTCCTGTCGGTAGCATTATTCAGGATGTTGGCTGTCTCGCTCATTTCAACCATAAATGTCGATTGGCCGCGACGGAGATTGTCCATAGCGCCAACACGGGTGAAAATCCGATCGACAATGCCAATACTGGCACTTTCTGCCGGAACATAACAACCCATCTGCGCCATGAGAACGATCAGAGCCGTTTGGCGCAGTACTGTCGATTTTCCAGCCATATTCGGTCCGGTAATGATAAGCATCTCATTGGATTGTTGGTCGAGATGGATATCATTAGGTACAAATTTACCGGAAGGCAGGGATCTTTCAATAACCGGATGCCGCCCTTCAATAATATGGATATCGTCACCATCAAAAATTTCCGGACGACGATAGTTATACTTATAAGCGACCTCCGCACTGGTGGAAAGAAAATCTAGCTGGGCAAGAAAGCGGGCAGTTTTTTGAATGCGGCTGGAATTCTCGGAAAGTCGCAATCGAATAGCAACAAAAAGTTGGTATTCGAAATCGATTCGCCGATCTTCTGCTCCAAGGACACGGTCTTCAAAATCCTTCAGTTCAGGGGTAATAAAGCGCTCAGCATTTACCAGAGTCTGTTTGCGGATATAATAGTCCGGCACTTTCGCCTCCTGGGTCTTGCTTACCTCAATGAAGTAACCAAAAACCTTGTTGTAACCGATTTTCAGTTTGCCGATGCCGGTGGCTTCCCGCTCTCTATTTTCTAGGTCGAGTATCAGCTTCTTTTGATCTCGCAGCAGCATAACAATCTGATCCAATTCTTCATTGTAGCCTTGTTTGATCAGATACCCTTCTCGGATACTGACCGGAGCTTCAATATTTATTGCAGTTTCGAGCAGCGAGTGCAAATCGGATAAACAATCTAGCTGCTGACGTATGGCGATGAGGCGGGTGGTATCACATTTTTCCAAGAGATTGAGTACTGTTGGAAGGCATGCCAGGGAATTTTTCATTGCCAACATATCCCGACCATTGCCGGTACCAAGAATCATCCTGCTGTTAAGCCGCTCGAGGTCATATACGTTATCAAGCAGAGCTCGCAATTCTTTGCGTAAAGAACTGTTTTTGAAAAAGCACGTTACGGCGTTTATCCGACCGATAATGCGGTCAAGTTGCTGGAGAGGGAAAAGCAGGTTGTGCTTTAGTAACCTTGCTCCCATGGGTGTGCATGTATGATCGAGAACGGAAAGTAAAGAACCCTGCCGATGCCCCCCGGCAAGAGTTTGGGTTAGTTCGAGATTGCGGCGGGATGAGTCGTCGATATGCAGGATCGAACCGATATCGATGGGTGTAAGTTTTTCAATATGGTGGATCGCCGATTTTTGCGTTTCGCCGATATATTCAAGAAGAGCTCCGGCTGCGAGTACACCTGCAGTGAAATGGCCACAGCCGAAACCATCAAGGGTAAGCACTTGGAAATGGTTATGCAGCAGGTCAAGAGAAGTTTCTTTTTGGTAGATGGAACTCTTTCTTTCAGTAATACAGAGGTCGGGAAGAATGAATTGCAATTGCCTGAGAAAAGTTTCGAGACCGATTATTTCACTTGAGGAGATGAGCAATTCTGAAGGGGTGAGTCTGGATAACTGGTCGAAGATATTTTCGGTTTTTTCCTGTTGAACGGGGAATTCGCCGATTAAAAATTCTCCCGTGCTGACGTCCAGAAAACTGATACCATACGAATGGCTGTTACCGACCTCGTTGCTGACAAGGGAACAGAGATAATTATTACTTTTACCATCAAGCAATTGATCATCGGTAATCACCCCGGGAGAAATGATTCGAATAACTTCTCGTTTCACTATGCCTTTGGCTTCAGCTGGATCCTCGGTTTGCTCGCATATTGCTACTCGCTGTCCGGCGTGAATGAGTTTGGCAAGGTAGGTTTGTGCCGCATGGTAGGGAATACCGCACATCGGAACTTGGACTTGAGCACTTTTTTTGTTTCTTGATGTGAGTGTAATCCCGAGAATTTTCGAAGCGAGTATGGCGTCATCAAAAAACATCTCGTAAAAATCCCCCATCCTGTAGAAAAGAATGGCATTTTCATGCTGTTCCTTGATTTCGAGGTACTGCTGCAGCATAGGGGTGATTTTGGTTATGGTGTCCATGGTGAGTTTTTTTCGTTGAAAGAAAGAAAGTCGGAGGAGAGGCGGTCAAAGGTCTCTTCTATATGTTCGGGAATAGTTCTGATGTCGGAAAGAACTGTGATGAAATTATGATCGCCGTCCCAGCGTGGAACAATATGGAAATGGAGGTGGTCTGCAATACCTGCTCCGGCAACCGGGCCAATATTGCAGCCTATATTAAAGCCGTCTGGGGAAAGATGTTTAGTCAAAAGAGACGTAGCCTTTTTGATCATTTCTATTACTGCAGTGCTCTCTTGTTGTGACAGCTCGGTTATACAAGGAACGTGGCGAGCAGGGGCGACGAGAAGATGGCCGTTGCTGTAGGGGAAACGATTGAGAAGGACAATGACCAGGGTGTCACGATACAGGAGGAGTTGTTTTTTGTCCGCGAAATCATGGCCATCCGGTTCAAAAATGCACCCAACGGTTTTTGCGGCATTGCCGAGGACATGTTCAATACGCCAAGGTGTCCAGAGTGTTTTCATGGTAACAAAGGGGGTGTGTAGAGAAGATTGGCTGCCGGCATCCGTTTAAGTTTAATGGCACATTATAATCAGAGCTGGTGGAGGTGCATGGAAAAAATACGAGAGGAGTCAATTTGCAACAATGATGTAACAAAAAGTTGGTTAAAGGGAAAAGTGCCTGGCTGATAAACAGCAAAATTGATCTTTTGCGCTTGCAGAATCCAGTAGAAGACAAGTATATTATGGGGTTTTTAAGCCTTGAGTACATAGAGCTCATCTGGAGAGTGCAGATTCTTCGTCCGGCGGGCGGTTTGGTGTTGCCGAGGTTCGTATTTTGCCGCTAAGACGGTTCAGATTAAGAAGATATGGAGAAGTACGATGCTCAGTGCCTCTGATTTACGCAAAGGTCTCAAAGTTCAGATAGATGGAAACCCTTATATCGTCACGGATTTCGAATTTTCAAAGCCCGGCAAGGGGCAGGCCCTCTATCGGTGTAAAATGCGGAATATGATTTCCGGTAATCAGCTGGTCAAAACCTACCGTTCCAACGACAAGTTTGAGAAAGCCGAACTCGATGAGAGAAAGATGCAGTTTCTCTATAACCAGGGTGAAGAGTTCCATTTTATGGATACCGACAATTATGAACAGCTCAGCCTGACCAAGGACCAGATGGGAGATAATCTTAACTACCTCCTGGAAAATATGGATGTCGAAGTGCTCTTTTTTGACGGTAAACCCATTGATATTACTATTCCCACCTTCGTCAATCTGGCAGTCACCAGGGCCGACCCATGGGCTAAGGGTGACACCTCCGGTAATGACACGAAACCAGTTACCGTCCAGACGGGTTATGAGTTACAGGTACCACCCTTTGTTGAGGAGGGTGACAAAATTCAAATTGATACACGAACCGGGCAGTATGTTACCCGGGTTAAAGAGTAAAATCAGTGATGAGCATTCAGGGGCTGCACACCCGTGCAGCCTTTTTTCGTTGCATTCGATCATTCTTTCACGACCAGGGATTTCTTGAAGTTGATACTCCCCTGCGTCAACCCGTCTTTATTCCGGAAAGCAATATTGTTCCAATCTCCTCTGAAGGACAATATCTGCAAACTTCTCCCGAATTGTGCATGAAAAGGCTCCTTGCACAGGGTTGCAAAAATATTTTTCAGATTAGTCACTGCTTTCGTAAAGACGAACTCGGTAGGCTTCATCTCGAAGAATTTCAAATGCTTGAATGGTACAGAACTGATTGCGATTACACCCAGCTGATGGCTGATTGCCAGGCTTTCCTGCTTTATCTTCATGCATCGCTGAAAGATTATTTTGCCACCTGTGGATCTCCAACTGTCCCGGATCTTTTTTCCGGCATCGATTTGTCTCCTGATTGGCAGAGGTTGACTGTTGCAGAAGTTTTTGCCCAATTTAGTCCGATCCCTCTGGAAAAGGCTCTCGACTTCGGCAGCTTTGATGAAATCCTGACTGAACATATCGAACCTCATTTGGGGAGGGAAGCACCTGTATTTTTATATGCCTATCCGCACCAACTTGCTTCTTTGGCACGGAAAAGTCCCTCTAGTCCAAACATAGCGGAACGGTTTGAGCTGTATATTAAGGGCGTCGAATTGGCAAACGGTTTCTCCGAACTCACTGACGAGCAGGAACAACGCAGCCGGTTTGCAAAAGAAATTGCCGCTATTCATCTCTTTAGCGGCCGTAATGTCGTCATGCCGGAGCGCTTTCTTCAAGATCTTGGAAAATTAGATGAAGCTGCGGGTATTGCCCTGGGTGTTGATCGTCTTTTCATGCTTGTAATGAACTGTGAAAGCATAACCTCAGCGGTTACTTTTGCGCCGGAAGATTTCTGAAAAACGTTCCTCAGCATTGTTTTGAAACGTCTTGTCCAAAGATGAAGATCTTTGTAATGATTTGAAAAAAAATACCAAATGTTCTATTGTTCTAGCAGGCAAGCAATAGCAACATTCGGGCATCAATTGGTTTTTCTTCAATTGCTGGTCACCGATTGACCGAGTTATTTCTTTTTGAAATGCTTATAATCCTTTTTGCCTGTTCCCTTTCGATGCATATTCTCTTCCAGAATACGTCGCTCTTTCTGTCGGTCTGAGTGGTTGCGGGGCACGACGATTGCTTGTTTGGTGTCCGGCCTCAACCCTGTCACATACATGGCGGTTGAAAGGGTGCCCGGAGTTGGGGTGAAATCTTGGAATTTCCTTGCCACCAGTCCCAGCCTTTGCAAATCTTTGCCTAATTTTTCGACCAGCGCTGGAGTCGAACCCGGATGCGAAGTGATTATGTATGGGGTGAGCTCAATATTTTTGCCGATCCTGTTCCCTATCTCCCTGCATTTACTTACAAAATTATGGAGAAGGGCGTGGGGTTCCTTGTGCATCAGACGCAGTAAGGCATCATCGCTATGTTCCGGAGCAATTTTCAACGCCCCAGGGGTGTGTGATCTGAGGATGGTTTCCAGCAAGCGCGGAGTTTGCAGTAGAAGCTCCATTCGCAATCCGGACGAGACAAAAAGATGTTTTATGCCATTGAGATCTGAAACCGCTTTAAGGAGGGATAGGAAGGATTCTTCGTTTATTCGGAGGTTGGGACAGAGTTTCGGGTAAAGGCAATCCCGTTTTTTGCACGAGCCGATAGCACAAGTGGTTCCGTAAAGATTAGCTGTCGGGCCACCAAGATCAGTAATTGTTCCTCTAAAATCTCCCATTTGTGCAATGCGTTGGCATTCTGCGATAATCGATTTCTGGCTGCGCGAAATGATTGCCGGCCCCTGGTGTCTGGTGATGGCGCAAAAGGAACAGTTGCCGGAGCAGCCCCGGACGATAGTCACCGAATCCCTGATCATTCGATAAGCGGGAATTTCCTGGCCGAGCGGATGGGGCCGGCGCGTGAAAGGCAAGCTGTAAAGTGCATCCAGCTCCTCGGGTGTCAAAGGCGGAGGGGCTGGATGCTGAACTACCCAATGGGTTTGCTGGCGTTGCAAAATGATTCTCGGGGAGCATGCCCGAGAATGTCGATCAAGCTCTACCTCTGCGTCAAGGAATCGATCCAACTTAAGGAGCATTTCTTCCCAGGAAGGGAGGACGAGGAATTCTTTGCAGCTTTTTGCCTCGAAGCCGGGATAGAACGTAACCAGTTCCCGGTCGGTAAGTCGTTGACAAGTGCCGGCAATGTGTGAGAGTGGCGCTTTGCGTCGGCATTTTGCGGCGATTTCCAGTACTGCTTTCTCACCCATGCCATAGACGAGAATGTCGGCCTTGGCATCGGTCAGAAATGAAGATCTGAGTCCTTCCTGTTTATAATCATAGTGCACAAACCTTCGAAGAGAGGCTTCTATCCCTCCGAGAACGATAGGAACACCGCGAAACACTGAACGGGCATGGCTTGCATAAAGAAGACCGGCGCGATCGGGGCGTCGTCGTTGCGATTTGCTGTGTATCTCACCGCGCCAGGGATTGCCGCCTGGAGAGTAGGCATCGGTGTCGCGAACTTTGCCGTTGCCGGTATAATTTGCGACAATGGAGTCAAGATTTCCGGCGGTGATGCCGCAAAAGAGCAACGGCGTCGGGAATGCCTTGAAATCTGCTGAAGTATCAAAGCGCGGCTGGGCAAGGATGGCAACTCGGTAACCATGACTAAGAAGCAGACGTCCGATAAGTGCCACACCGTAAGAAGGATGGTCGACGTAACCATCACCGGTAACGAGTAAGATGTCTATCTCGGTCCAGCCTTGGGCAAGACATTCTTTCCAGGATGTAGGCAGGGGGAGAGGGGTGGCGAGATTCATGAAGTGCTGAAGGCCTGGGGTACTTTAATAAGAAACGGTTGATAGGGACCGATTGCAGGTGATTAAACTTCTTTAGGGTGTGGTTTCCTCTGGGAAGTGTCAACGCTATCGATACTTGAAGTTAATGAGGGCTGCAGTTTTGCGAATGCAAGCGGATCCTCCATACTAGAAAGCCGCCAACAATCATGGTCCCACTCAGAAATTGCCCCATGGTAAACAAACCGAGAAAATACCCTAATTGCGGATCGGGCTCCCGGAAGTTTTCAACGAGGATGCGCATGCAACCGTAGGCGAAAAGAAAGAGCGCAAAAATGCTACCATGTGGCCAATATTTGTTGTGATGCCAAGGTCTGCGGCGCAGGATCCAGAGAAGAACAAAGAGGAGCAATCCTTCCAGCAACGATTCGTAGATTTGCGAAGGGTGGCGTGGTAAGGGTCCACCATCGGGAAATACCATGCCCCATGGCAAGTTGGTGACGCGACCATACAACTCACCGTTGATGAAATTGCCGATTCTGCCAAGTCCAATACCGATAGGGATGGTCGCGGTATAAAAATCGGCTGCCTGCCAGAAATCAATCTGTTTTCTTCGACAAAAAAGCCATCCGCCAATTATTAAGGCAAGACATGCCCCGTGGAACGACATTCCGCCACTCCAGGTGGCTGGAATTTCCAGTGGATGGGCGAGATAGTATGAAAAATTATAGAACAGGACATAGCCCAGTCGTCCTCCAACAACAACGGCAATAATGAGAACCATATTGAGGTTTTCAAACTGCTCTTCGAGCTGACGGAAATTTTGTTCACGGATCTGTTTTCGCACCAGATAATAGCTGGCAAGAAAACCGAGAACATACATCAGCCCGTACCAACGAATATGCAGCGGACCAAGGCTGAAAATGATCGGGTCGATCCGGGGAAACGTGAGAAAAGTCATAGTGTGGTTATATCGGGAAGTTACGGTTTTTTAGCCATTTTTTTCAAGTGCACCTGCAGTACTGAGATTGCAGCGGGGGTGATTCCTGAAATCCTTGAAGCCTGGCCGAGTGAAATCGGCTGAATCCTGGTCAGTTTCTCGACAACCTCATTGGATAAACCGGAGAGGCAACGATAATCAATATTCTTGGGCAAAGCAACGGCTTCCATCCTTTTGAAACGGGCCACCTGTTCATCCTGCCGATCAAGATATCCTTTGAATTTTATCTGCAGTTCAATTTCTTCTTTAACCCCGCCGGCAACAATTTTGGCAAGAATCTGTCGCTCTTCAGCTTCGAACGGCAGGGATAGAAATGAGTTGATAGACAACTCCGGTCGTCGTAATAGGTCGGCAAGAGAGCATTTTTGTTTGATACTGCTGCTGTCTAGGGCCGTCAGCGCCGCGTTTACCGCTGGAGCCGGCCTTATGGCAATTTTCTCAAGGGCATTTTTCCCGTTCTCTAAGGCCTGCTGTTTAACGAGGAATTGCTGATAAACAGGTTCTTTAACCAGGCCGATGTCATAGCCGATTGCGGTCAGTCGGGCATCGGCATTATCTTCACGCAGAAGCAGCCGATATTCCGCGCGGGAGGTGAAGAGCCGATACGGCTCCTTGGTTCCACAGGTGACCAGATCGTCGATAAGCACCCCGATATAGGCCTGGGAACGATCAAGGATCAGTGGTTCCAGCTGGCGGCAGAAGCGAACCGCATTAATGCCGGCGATGAGCCCCTGGGCGGCGGCTTCTTCATAGCCCGACGTACCGTTGATCTGACCTGCCAGGAACAGGCCGCGCACCTGCTTGGTTTCAAGAGAAGGGTGCAGGCCCAGCGGGTCGATATAGTCGTATTCAATTGCATAACCCGGTCTGATGATCTGGGCTTTCTCTAATCCCTTGATCGAATGGATCATGGCAGTCTGGGTAGCAAGCGGCAGGCTGGTTGGCAAACCGTTCGGATAGACCTCGACGGTATCCAGGCCTTCCGGTTCGAGAAAAATCTGATGCCGATCCTTTTCCGGAAAACGCATGACCTTGTCCTCGACTGAAGGGCAGTATCTCGCCCCAATCCCCTTGATTATTCCGGCGTACATTGGAGATTTGTCGATGCCGGCCCGGATTATTGCGTGGGTATTTTCATTAGTGTAGGTAATGTGACAGGGGAGTTGCGGCAGGGTGTAGCCACCTTTCGAGGAATATGAAAAATGTGCCGGAGGAGAGTCACTGCGCTGGATCTCCAGTTCACTGTAGTCGATCGAATGAGCGGCCAAACGCGGCACAGTCCCGGTTTTCATGCGGCCGACGGCGAAACCGTTTTCCTTAAACCAGGTGGAGAGTTGTTTTGCCGGAGCGTCACCGAGCCGCCCGGCCGGGAAGTTTTTCAGTCCGATGTGGACAAGGCCGTTGAGGAAAGTTCCGGTGGCCACCACCACCGCCTTGGTACGGATTTCCTCTTCGAGGGAGGTGAGAATTCCGGTGATTTGACCGTCTTGGACGAGAAGGCCATCGACCACCGTTTGCTTGACGGTCAGGTTTGCCTGGTTTTCCACCACCGATTTCATGCGCAGCCGATACAGCAACCGGTCTGCTTGGGCGCGCGAAGATCGTACCGCCGGGCCTTTACTGGTATTGAGCCGACGAAACTGAATGGAAGTCGCGTCGATATTTCGCGCCATTTCCCCGCCAAGTGCATCAATTTCCCTGACCAGATGCCCTTTGGCCAAGCCTCCGATGGCGGGATTGCACGACATGGCCCCAATGGTATCGGCATTTATGACCGTGAGAAGGGTTTTGCACCCCATTCTGGCAGCCGCCAGGGCAGCTTCACAACCGGCATGACCGGCGCCGATCACCGCTATATCGTATTCTTCAGTCATCATCTGTCCCTAAGGAGCTGAGTGGAGGTATGTCAAAGTCGAATGTTTGCTGTTTTAATCAATGACGGGGTAACTATTTTTGCCACCAGATCACCGCCCAACGGGGTGGGGACTCGCGACGCAGAGTCAATTGGTTATTCTCTTTTTTGATTATTTGCCTTTGAAGATAGTTTTCTAAAGCGACGGTTTCGTCGGCTGTAATATCATTAAACATCCAGCTATACGACCTGATTGCCTCCTCCATGGAACTGAAAGTCATCTCCCGTTCGAGGGTCAACATTGAAATATTCGGGTGAATATCCATCGTATACAGGATGTTGATGGTATAAATATAGTCGGGACCGGCGATAAAAGGTCGCCCTATTGCGGCAAACGCAGCAATATCAAAGGGAGTTGAGCCTACCCTGTCGCTGAGAAAAACATATCGTGTGGCGTAGCTATCAATCTTTTTTAAGGCAGACTCCAGATTCTCGACGCCCATCGCTCTCGATGCAATAGCGATGTCGTGGGGGCGGAGGCCCTTGGCCTGCCAATCATCTTCCCAGGCGCAATGCATGGTTTTGATATTAGAGATCTTTTCTTTTAAGGCGAGATCGTTCAATACCTGAAGCATGCCTTTGGAAAAATCGATGGCGGTTACAGACCCAACCTTACCGGCAATTGGGATGGCCAGAGTACCGGGGCCAGAGCCGACATCAAGCACGGACATGCCTGTTTCGAGCGGTAGCAGGGCGAGGAAGAGATCGATATACGCCGAACTTTTATTTCGGGTGGCAAACGAGTTGGCCTTTGCATCCCATTCCTTCGCACCCTTGTTACGCCATGCTTTTTTTTTGAGAGCATGAGCTCGGAGATCGGCCCAATCAATGTCGGCAAAAGTATGTATTTTCGGATCAGCCATACAAACGAGGTCTTGTCAAAAAATATTTCATAGAGGAAAGTATCCTGTTTATCGGGATAAGGAAAAAACCGGAATACAAAAAAAACACCTTGTTTTGCAGGCAGAAGCATAGCATAGCCGCCGTCCTTGCGCAAGATATGGCAGGGGGCCGGGACAAAAATGTTTGACACCGCCCACCATATATGGTTAATATTCCTCTCTTGTAATTTGTCGTTCCGCAGATGGCCATATCGCCAGGGCGGGAAAAACCTGGTTTGGAGAGCTGTGCCGGTAACATGGCAAAGCAGTGTGTTTTCCGATCGTTGAAGCATAAAAAAGCATGGTTTTCACCATAAATATTACCAATGAGGAAGTAACAAATGAGCAAACGAACATTTCAGCCAAGTATTCTCAAACGTAAACGCACCCACGGTTTCCGTGAAAGAATGAGCACTCGAGGAGGTCGGGCGGTATTGCAAGCTCGCAGGGCAAGGGGTCGCAAAAGGCTTTCGGCTTAACCCTTGGCCGGCAATCGACTTCTTAAAAGCACTCTTTTACGCAAGGGGTGGGAATTTGAGCAGGTCTATAGTCGCGGAAAGCGTTTGCATGGTGCTGGTTTCACCTTGATCTGTCGGCCGAATACTGCAGGGTCGAGCAGGTTAGGTATAAGTGTACATCGAAATATTCGTGGTGCGGTGCAAAGAAATCGCCTTAAACGAATAATCCGGGAGTCGTTCAGGCTATGGCGAGAACAGTATCCAGATGGAATGGATATTGTTTTTGCTGTTCGTCCGGATTTTCCCTGGTCACATCCAAAGGATATCCACATGGCAGTGTTCCCTCTTGCGTGCCGCATTGGTTGTTCTCGGGAAGCATGAAAAGATGAGAAGCGACCTCCTCAAAGCAGCGTGTGTTGGGCTAGTAAAAGGATATAAATATTTTATATCACCCTTTTTGCCGCCAAGTTGCCGCTTTTTTCCAACGTGTTCCACATATACAATTCAGGCAATTGAAAAATATGGTGCTATTCGGGGAATTTTTCTCGGCATACGTCGGGTCCTCCGTTGTCATCCTTTTTCCCGAGGCGGTTATGATCCGGTACAGTAAGCGGGGCTTTTGCCGGATTTTCAGGTTCATTAACACAACTCCCCTGGTGTTGACATACTTTACGGTAGGTATAAATGGATAACTACAGAGCCTTTCTAGCCATCATTATTTCATTTGTAATTCTTGTTGGTTATCAGTATTTATTTGTCGGTTTCGATAAACCGGCCAGCGTCGATCAGTCGGTTCAACAGCCGCCTGCCGAGTTGGCTAAACCGGCGGTTGTGCAGCAGACCACACCATTGGTGGCGGCATCTCCGGTTGTTACGCCTGTTCAGGCCTATGACCGAAAACCAAAGGAGATAACCATTGAAACCGACCTGTATACAGCAGTCATGTCGGAAGATGGCGGCGGAATTAAAAGTTTTATCCTAAAAGATTACAGGGAGACCCATGCCAAAGATTCGCCGGGGATGCAACTAGTCAAAACAGATGCGAGCCAGGGGACCTCACTCCAGTTTTCCTGGGGCAGCGTTGTTGGGGCACAAGTGCTTTACGACAGTGATAAAGAAAACATTAAACTGTCAGGCGAAGTGAACAATAACGAGTTGCGGATGACCACCCAGGCGGCCAATGGTCTGACCGTTGAGCGGGTGTACAGTTTTACCAACAACAGTTATCTGATCGGTCTGAGCGTAAAAGTAAAAAATACTTCATCCGCTCTCGTTCAGGGGCTTCCGCAATTGCATCTGGTCAATAAAAATTTTCTCGGAGCCGACAGCCCTGCGCAGAATTTTATGTTTGCCGGTCCGGCCGCTTATGTCAACGGCGAACTCCATGAAGTGCCATCGAAAGAATTCAAAGATGGACCGAAAACCCTGCAGGGAACCATCGATTGGGTCGGTTACGAGAGTAATTATTTTCTTAGTGGACTGCTGCCGATCGAAGGCTCCGGGGGTTCTTTTACCATGCAGGGTAACGATGATCTGACGAAAATGCAGCTTACCGGGAGTCAAGATACCCTCCAGCCGGGTACGGAAAAAGAATATAAGTACAATGTCTTTTACGGTCCGAAAAAGCTGACGTTGCTCAAAGAACTCGGAAACAACCTTGATAAATCCATCAACTTCGGCTGGTTCGATATTATTGCCAAACCGACGCTTTGGCTGCTTAACTTGTTCTACACGTACCTCCATAATTACGGTGTGGCCATCATTTTGGTCACTGTGCTCTTCAAGGGGGTTTTCTGGCCTATTTCCCAGAAGGGCATGAAATCGATGAAAAATATGCAGAAATTGCAACCAAAGATGGTCAAGATCAAGGAAAAGTATAAAAGCGATCCGACCAAGATGAACCAGGAGGTTATGAATCTCTATAAAACCTACAAGGTTAATCCTCTTGGTGGCTGTCTGCCAATGGTGTTGCAGATTCCGGTGTTTTTTGCACTCTACAAGGTCCTCCTGATGGGCATTGAACTGCGACATGCACCATTCCTGTTGTGGATAACCGATCTTTCAGCTCCCGATCGCTTGTGGCTCGGCTTTGATATCCCCTACCTCGGTGGATTGCCGATACTTACCTTGCTGATGGGAGCATCAATGTTTTTCCAACAAAAACTCTCGCCCACCACAGCTGACCCGACGCAGGCAAAAATAATGATGTTCTTGCCGGTGATTTTCACATTCATGTTCCTTAATTTTGCTTCGGGGCTTGTTCTCTATTGGTTTGTCAATAACCTCCTGTCCATCTTGCAACAAGTGCTTATCAATCGGGATAGCAAGAAAGCGGTCTCGTCGTCGCCTGATATGTGAAGGTCATGATACGCAGATGAAGTTGCAGAAAATGTAGTGAGATATTTTCTAAGAAGGTAAATAAATGTCTTTAGAAAAAAATGATTTTTACGGCAAGGATGTCTCTGAAACAATCAAGAAGGCCTGTGCGGCCCTTGGTGTTCCGCAAGAAAATCTCGATATTGAGGTGGTGGAGACCGGTTCCACCGGAATCTTTGGTCTGATTCGCAAGAAAGCCCATATTCGGGTGCAGATGAAACCTGTAATTAGCGAAGTGGCAAGGATTTTTGAAATCGATTCTTTTCTTGCTTGCGACACCAAAGAAGAAGAACAGCAGGTGCCGGAGGTTGACTTGCCTGAGGCTGCCCCCAGTCTTGAGACGGTGCGCGACGAAGAAGATGACGAAGAAGATGAACTCCTGCCCGAAGCTGAACTGGAAGGTGACGCAAGTCCTGAGAGCATCGAGATCGTCAAGGAGGAGTTGCTCCGCATAGTCGAATTGATGGGATTTCCGTCAATCCTCGAGGTGGAAACGACAGGATTGACGGTAATCTGTACCCTGCGCGGTGAGTTTGAGGAGAATCTTGCCGGACCGGAAGGAAAAGTCCTGGACAGTCTGCAGTATATCCTGCGTAAGATCGTCAGCCGCAAGGTGCAGGAACGGCTGAGAATTTCCATCAATGTCGGAGCGTTTCGAGAAAAAAGATTGGAGGAGCTGAAGATCAAGGCCGCAGAACTTGCGGCGCTGGTCAAGGAAGACGGCAAGACCCAGGTCCTGCCGGGACTCAATCCTGCGGAGCGCAGAATAATTCATATGTTCTTTCAAGAGGATAAGGAGATTCGTAGCCGTTCAGTCGGAGATGGCTTGTTTAAGAAAATTCTCATCTATAAACCCGGTAAAGGCAATCGCCCGGGTGGCGGTCGTAAGCGATCCTCAGGAAAGGGTCGGCAGGGAAAAAATGGTCCAAAGAATACCACTGAATCTTGATCGCTGCGCGGTAACCGCCCTCAACGGGATCTGCTGGGGGAAAACTTGCCGGTGAATCTTCCAGCCAGTGAAGAAACCATTGCCGCCATCTCCACGCCACCGGGTGCGGGCGGCATCGGCATAATTCGCATGAGCGGCAATTTGGCTCTGCAAATTCTAAAAAGGCTCTTTCGCCCTAAAGATCAAGCCTGCTCCTTTGTCAGTCATCGTCTTTATTATGGTCATATTTGCCATCCACCGGGCGGCAAAATCGTCGACGAAGTCTTGGCTGTGTATATGGCCGCTCCCCATACCTATACCAGAGAAGATGTCGTGGAAATTCATTGCCATGGCAGTTTTCTCGTGCTGCAAAATGTCCTTGAGCTCATTTTATCCGGCGGCGCCGTTCTTGCCGCCCCCGGCGAATTTACCAAACGGGCATTCCTCAACGGTCGTATTGACCTGACCCAGGCTGAGGCGGTCATCGACATCTTGTCTGCGAAAACCAGAAAAGGAGTCGATTTGGCGCAGGAACAACTGTCCGGTGCGCTGTACCGGAAGATCGATCCGATTCGCCAAAGTCTCATCCACATGCGCGCCTTGGTTGAGGTGGCGATCGATTTCCCTGACGAGGATGGTGAGATCGTTGATCATCGGCATCTCATCGAACAGATGGCTGTTGAGGTTGCCGCCCCGCTGAAAAATCTCCTCGGCAACGCTGATCGCGGCAAATTATATCGTGAAGGCGCTGCCATTGTTATTGCCGGCCTGCCAAATGTCGGCAAGTCAAGCCTTCTCAATGCCCTCCTCCAAGAGGAACGTGCGCTGGTTACCCCCATTCCCGGCACCACTAGGGATTCAATAGAAGAAATTATCGATATTTTCGGCGTTCCGGTGAGGATTATCGACACCGCCGGTATCCGGGATAATGCCGGAGAAGTTGAGGAACTCGGCATCCAACGGGCCAGGGAGCTTATCAATAAGGCTGATTTGGTGGTCTTTCTCATTGATGGATCCAGGGAAGTGACCGAAGGCGACCAGGGGCTTTATCAACAGGTGCGGCATAAACATCTTTTGTCGGTCATTAACAAGATCGATATCTGCGGAGAGAATCGCCCTGATCTCTCAACACTCAAGGGAATTGGTCATTGCACAGCGATTTCCGCCAAAAACCAATTGGGTATTGATGAGCTGAAACAGGCTTTGTTTAAGGCTGTTACTTCGGGAAGCGAGCAGTGGGAGGAGGGCGGATGTGTTCCCAATTTTCGACACAAGCAGGCACTCATGGCTGCGCAGCAGTCGTGTGAGCGGGTTCTTGCCTCCCTGCAAATGCATTTTACCAATGACCTTATCGCCGTCGATCTCCAGGATTGTCTTGATCAGCTGGCGGAAATAGTTGGGGAAACCACCACCGAGGACATTCTCGATGTCATCTTTGCAGAATTCTGTTTGGGCAAGTAATCGGCTGGATCGGTATGCAAACCGCCCCATCAAGTAAAGGGGGCAGGTTGGACAACAATGTAACAAAAGGTTTGCCCGCCCGCTGTCTTCGGGCTTGTCTTCCGGTCTTTACTGTTTCCAACTCTGCAGCGTTGTGGCAGCCTTTCTTTCCTTCAATGGACCTTCACCGGCAAGCACCTTTTCCAGTAAAGCAGTGCCATAATGACATTATCGAATCGCTCAACATACTGTATTTGCATCACTTTGCTCCAGAGTGTTACAAAGTTGGGTTAATCTTTCCTCCCTGGCAAATGATTATGGCATAACCCACAACACTGCCAAGGCATGGATTTCGATTCTAGAGGCGTGCAAAGCGCCGACCAGCTCGCTATTCATCCCCAATGAGGGCGCAGTTCGAGACTTGGGTTAAGCTGGCGTTTTGGTAGAAATTTAAAGTATTTTCCATTGCCCTTGATTTTCTAATTGTTTTTAAGACCATCAAGGCGGTTCTTTGCCAAAGAGAGGCTCGGTGATTTGCCCTTGCATCCAAGGGCACTCTATCGGCAATCAAGAAAGGTACCATTCCGATATTCCCGAAAGGCTTGAGCCAGTTCCTCTTCAGTGTTCATGACGATCGGGCCTTGCCATGCTATGGGTTCGCGCAGGGGTTTGCCGGCCATGAAGAGGAAGCGGAGGTCCTGTTTGCCGGCGGTGATGCTGACTTCGTCACCATCGGAGAACATAATCAGTGTAGTGTTGCCGCACTCCGCAGGAGCGTCCGGGGCAAAGCGGCCGGAGCCACCGATCACATAGGCCATGGCGGTATACCCTGTGTGCGTCGGGTGGGTGAGGTGGCCACCGGCGGGCAGGGTGATGTCGAAATATTCGGGGTCGGTGCTGATGTCGGTGACCGGGCCGACAGTGTCACCGATCCAGCCGCAGATGATCTTGACGCTGGCCCCGGATGTCATTTTTATCTCAGGGATTTCTTTTGGGGTGATGCCTCGGTAGCGGGGAGGGCACATCTTTTCCCTGGCTGGAAGATTGAGCCACAGCTGAAAGCCATGCATCGCGCCGTTTTTGTCACCTTTCGGCATCTCCTGGTGGATGATGCCGCCGCCCGCCGTCATCCATTGCACGTCACCGCCGGAAATAACTCCGCTGTTGCCCAGGCTGTCACCGTGCTCGACCTCGCCCTTGAGCATATAGGTGATGGTCTCGATGCCGCGGTGCGGATGCCAGGGGAAGCCCTGGAGATAGTGGGCTGGGGTGTCGGAGCGAAAGTCGTCAAAGAGGAGGAAGGGGTCGTTTTTCTCGGGGTTATGAAAACCAAAGGCCCTTTTAAGGTGCACGCCGGCCCCTTCTCGGGTGGCAATGCTGGTGACGATGTCGGCAATCGAGCGGGTCTTTGTCATGATTTTTCCTCGAATATTCATTACGGTTTCTTGGGTTGCAGCCGGTCACTTAGCCATGGCCAGGACCTCCAACACCAGGTTTATGTCGGCCTCGGTATGGGCGGCGTTGACCTGGAAACGGATGGTTTCATCACCCTTCGGCACTACCGGGAAGGTCAGTCCCACCACCAGGATACCGGCCGCAAAAAGACGTTTAACCAAGGCATGGGTTTTGGTCGTGTCTCGGACGAGGAGCGGCACCACCGGGTGCGGGCCGGGGATTGTTTCGAAACCCAGCTTTTTCAAGCCTTCGCGGAATTGTCGGGTGCGATGCCGCAGGTTGTCCAGCCGCTGCAAACCCTCGGCGCTGTCGCAGATGTCAAGTGCCGTGGTCGCCGCGGCGCAGTCGGCAACGCTCAGCGGATTGGTGTAGATATAGGTGTCGGCCCTTTGCCGGACCGCTTCGACGACTGTGCCGCTGCCGGCGATAAATCCGCCGTTCACCCCGAAGGCCTTGCCGAAGGTGCCGATGATGATGTCCGGAGTTCTGCCGCAGAATTCCGGGGTGCCCCGGCCGGTGGCGCCATAGGCGCCGATACCGTGTGAATCGTCGACGACGGTGATAACCCCGTCGACAAATTTTTCGCTGTAGCAGTCAGTAATTGCCAGTATCTTGTCGATGGGCGCATGGTCGCCGCGCATACTGAAGATGCCATCAAAGATCACCACGACCCGTTCAATACCCTCGCCGACTGATTTCAGGCACTTTTGCAGGTCGTCCATGTCGTTATGAGCATAGATGCCCTTGTTGCTGCTCGGTACCCCGGCAATACGCATGCCGCGGATGATTGAGTTATGGTTGAGTTGGTCGCCGATCCACTGCGTCGTTTTGCCGCCGATGGTGAGAGCCAAACCGCAGTTGGCGGTGTAGGCGGAATTAAAGATCTTCGCCGCTTCCTTGCCGACAAAGCGGGCGATGCGTTCTTCCAGGGCAACATGAAAACTGTAGGTGCCGTCGATAAAACGCACCGCACCGGGGCCGACGCCGCAGGCGCGGGTGGCGTTGTCGGCTGTGGCGATAAGCAACGGGTGGTTCGAGAGCGACAGGTAGGAGTTCGAGTTCATGCGCAGAAAACGCTGCTCCTCGCCCTTCAGGGAATAGCGCGGTCCCAAACCGTTTCCCGGGGGGTGGTAGGCGGTGATGATCCGCTCCGGTGGTTTGGCGCGGCCCTCTTCCTGTAAGATCTTCAGTTCTGCCTGCAGCGCCTGGTCGAGTCGTGTCGGTGGCATCTTATTGCCTCTCGGCCCAGTTGAGAATGACCTTGCCCGATTGACCGGAGCGCATGACCGCAAAGGCCTCGGCAAAATCGCTGTAGTGAAAGCGATGGGTGATAAGCGGGGTGATGTCGAGGCCGGTTTGGAGCATCGCGGTCATTTTATACCAGGTTTCGTACATTTCCCGGCCGTAGATACCCTTGAGGGTGAGGCCGTTGAAAATCACCTTGTTCCAGTCGATGGCGGTCGCGCCGGGCATGATGCCGAGCATGGCGATCTTGCCGCCGTGACAAAGGTTGTCGAGGATCGCCTGCAGCGCCGAGGGGTTGCCGGACATCTCCATGGCTACGTCGAAGCCCTCCTTCATCCCCAGCTCTTTCTGCACCTCGGCCAGCTTTTCGTGGCTGACATCGACGGTTCGAGTGGCGCCGACTTTTGCCGCAAGGCTCAGACGGTAGGGGTTGACGTCGGTGATCACCACATGCCGCGCTCCGCCGTGTTTGGCGATGGCTGCGGCCATGCAGCCGATGGGTCCGGCGCCGGTGATGAGGACGTCTTCGCCGAGGATATCAAAGGAGAGGGCGGTGTGTACGGCATTGCCGAGCGGGTCGAAACAGGCCAAGATATCGAGGGGGATGGCCGGGTCGCATACCCAGACGTTGGTGACCGGAAGAGCAAGATACTCCGCATAGGCGCCTTGGCGATTGACGCCGACGCCGCTGGTATGCATGCACAGGTGGCGGCGACCGGCTAGGCAGTTACGGCAGTGGCCGCAGACCAGATGGCCCTCACCGGAGACCAGGTCGTCCGGCTTGAAATCGTGAACATTGTCGCCAACCGAGTCGATTACGCCGACAAATTCATGGCCGATCGGCATCGGCACCGGGATGGTCTGCTGCGCCCAGGCATCCCAGTTGAAGATATGGACATCGGTGCCGCAGATGGCAGTGCGGAGAATCTTGATCACCACTTCATTTTTGCCGGGTATGGGGATCGGTATTTCCTCCAGCCAGAGACCCTCTTCCCTCTTTGCCTTGACCAGCGCCTTCATGGTATGCATCGGTTGCTCTCCTTGGAGTGAAAGTGAAAAAATGAAGAATTTCTGCAAGTGTATCATATAGCCCGGGGGAATTGTATACAATTAAATCATTTCCGTTTACTCCCAGCCGATCAAGAATTCGGACATCAGCTCTCCGGTTATCCGGGGTCTGTCACCTTTTGTCGCCATTCTCTTTGTTCTTAGTGAAATCAATAACAATTTTTACACACAGCATAAATTGCCGTAATTACAAAATGATATTGGCTTTTTCCAGTGTCTTGCGACAGCCAATCGATACCGATGCGCATCGGGTAGCCGCATCTCGATTTCAAACGTCTTTTCTGTGATTGTCCAATATCTCTTCGAATTCATGAATAATTATTGAAATTAGATGCGAGGTGATCGAGATGGCCTCAAAGTTGCTCAAGGAAAAGAGTGACAACGGCCTGCTACCTCTTTGTATGTTGGGTAAACCTTCTTAAGGTTATGAACGATGAAGTCGATTGCGTCTGAACCAGTGCCTCAAATACCTTCCTGCAAAATCCGCGGACGATTGATTCCCGCCTACGATTTTCTCCCCCGCTTGAAAAAGCTTTGTCTCTCCCTTGGTTTCAATAATCCCAATATTACAAAATCGGCTAAATTAGTGGCCGCCGATGGGAGTGTGAGCAACTTTGCGAATGGGTCTTTGCCGGGGATCGATGGTGAAATTCAAGGACCGGACGCCATCGTGGTCCTGTCCAGCAAAGTTCCATATGAGCAGAACTGGGGCGGCTACAGTGGCTTGCCGGAACAGTATCTTCGAGAAAATCATGAAGGGCAAACCGAAGAAACACCGGCAGATTTTATCCTGCCGTATCTGCGCCAGTATCAATTCGCCCAAAGCCATATTCATTTGAGTTTCGACAATGCCGGGAGAGTCCTTCTTACCCTTCCGGATTTCCTGGTTAGCAACAAGGAAGAATCGCCGGCCACTACCCTGAAAATAAAAATTGAAGAAATTGCCGAGGCCAATGCCGACGGCCTTTTTCAGCCCCTTGATAACTCCGGATCGCTGCTCTCTTTTTCTGTCGCGGCGCATTTTCGCCAGGTGATGGATGCCGAAAATTTTCCGTTGAAAACCGGCAGAACAACACCGATCGGCGAATTTCTTTCCCCGGAGTTGTTTCAGTTTATCGAGCCATCGGAGCCGATCCGTAGCCCCTTTTCGCCATTACTCCGGCCGATGATACCCTGGATTGTCAGCCACAGGACACCGCATCTCGCTGCCACCCTCGTTTATCTGCAAAAAAACTTTGCCAGGGAACGCGAGATGTTTACTGCTACCGGTCCGAATGATCTTCGTAATCTCCTCTGTGTTGCCGGACTGGACATTGATATGAAAGGTTTCCGGGGCAGGAAGGAAAGCTATTTTGTGCCATGGCAGGCCTGCTGGAAACGGCATGGGCGCTGCTATGGCGATATCTATCCTTTGCTCCAGGATGATCTGTTCGTTGCCCTGATGAATTACGGCCGGGACGGTTCTTCCCCGGAAGCCCCCTGACGAGCATTCTCGACGACGAAGGTTGTTGACTTGCATTTCTCCCCGAGCTATACCAACCTTTAAGAAGGATTGCCTCCTGTGGTGGGGACAGTTCTTTTTGCTTTGGGGCAGAGATCGCAGCGCAACCTTCCAATGAATTATGATGGATTTTGCTATGACCATGATTATTGCCGAAACGGCGGTGCTGGCGGCCTTGCTGTCGGCAATCGTGCCGCTGTTTTTTTATCGCCTACCGTACCTCCAAAGTTGGTTGTCCTTTTTGCTGCTCGGGATTTCCGGCCTGGCGGCTTCCTGGGGCGGAGGAATGGCTTTGCTGCTGCGGACAAGCGAGCAGGTGGTCCTGCCCATCGGGCTGCCTTGGTTGCATATCTCTTTGTGCCTTGACCCGCTTGCCGGTTTTTTCCTCTTCATCGTCGGATTGGTAACCTTTATCGCCGCCTGTTATGGTCCCGCCTATATTCGGGAATATATCGACGGGCAACTGGGTATCGGTCCCCTGACAGTGTTCACAGGACTGTTTGTCGGTGGCATGTTTTTGGTACTGTTGGCCGCCGATGCCTTCTCCTTTATGCTCGCCTGGGAGTTGATGTCCGTTGCCAGTTACTTCCTTGTCGTTTTTCAACATCAGCGCCCGGAAAATCGCCATGCGGCCTTTATCTACCTGCTCATGGCGGTGGTGGGTGGCGCATTTTTATTTCTTGCCTACGGTGTTCTCGCCGGTTTCTCCGACGGTTTTAGTTTTGCTGCCATGAAGGCTGCCACACTCAGCCCGACCTGGGCGACCATTGCCTTCACCTTTGCCTTTATCGGCTTTGGCTTAAAGGCAGGTATTGTCCCTCTGCATGTCTGGCTGCCGCTCGCCCATCCGGTGGCGCCGTCCCACATCTCGGCATTGATGTCCGGGGTCATGCTCAAGGTTGCCGTTTATGGGTTTATTCGCTTTGTTTTTGGCCTGTTGGGTGGCATTACCTGGCAGTGGGGGGTTGTTGTCCTTTTGGTCGGCTCGGCCTCAGCCGTTTTGGGGGTATTGTACGCCTTGATGCAGCATGATCTCAAACGTCTTCTGGCCTATCACAGTGTCGAGAATATCGGCATTATCTACATAGGCCTTGGCCTGTCGATGATTTTTTATGCCACCCAGCACCTGGAAATTGCCGCCTTGGCTCTCATAGCCGCCCTGTATCATTGTTTGAACCACGCCCTTTTCAAGAGCCTGCTCTTTTTCGGTGCCGGTGCCATCCTGCAGCAGAGCCGGCAGCATGACATGGAAAAGATGGGCGGACTGATCAAAAAAATGCCGGTCACCGCCACCTGCTTTTTGATCGGCTGTATCAGTATCTCCGCCCTGCCGCCATTTAACGGCTTTGTCTCGGAGTGGCTGACCTTTCAGGCCGCCTTGCAGGGACCGATCCTGAAAAGCGGCATTCTCGGGGCGATGATTCCTGTGGCCGCGGCTATGCTGGCTTTGACCGGAGCGATGGCGGCTGCCTGTTTCGTAAAAGTCTACGGTATAGTTTTTCTCGGGCGCCCTCGCACTCCGGAAATTGAAGAGGCGACAGATCCCTCCTTTGGCATGCAACTTGGCCAGATACTCCTTGCCGTCTGCTGTCTTGGTTTTGGCATATTTCCGGCCTGGACCGTTCGCGCCCTGAATGGCATTCCGGAAGGCCTTATCGGTGTGGGTTTGTCGAGTGCCACCGACAAGGGGTGGTTGTGGCTGACTCCGGTGAGCGCCGAGACCGCTTCCTATGGTGCTCCTGCGGTTTTCTTCGGGATTCTCGTCAGTTGGTTGATTGTCTTTGTGCTTCTCCATCCGCTTCGCCGTGACAATCGCATCCGCATTGCCCCGGCCTGGGATTGTGGCTTCGGGCCGCTGAATTCACGTATGCAATACACCGCCTCGGCGTTTGCCATGCCGATCCGCCGGATCTTTTCCTTTGTCTGGCTGATCGTCGAAAAGGTCGAACCGGCCGGCCTTAGCCAACAACGGCGCTACATTCTCAGAATAGACGACCGGCTGTGGCTCTTGCTCTACGTTCCCATTGGCAAGTTGATGCTGAAAATAGCCGAAAGGACCTCGCATATCCAGGGCGGGAACCTTCGTGTCTATCTCTGTTACTCCTTTTTCACCTTATTATTTCTCCTCTGGGTGATCGTATGACCG
>JBBQVT010000015.1:0-45396 GCA_038211245.1 Desulfobulbales bacterium
CCTCGCCGGTGAAATCCTTGTCGACGCCCGCCATGATCTTCATCAAGGTCGATTTGCCCGCGCCATTGGGGCCGACGATGCCGATCTTGGCACCTTGGTAGAATTGCAGGTTGATGTTGCTCAGCACCGGCTTCGGGGCGCCGGGAAAGGTCTTCGTCATGTCCTTCATGACATAGGCGTATTGCGCGGCCATCTGTGGGGGCTTTCGGGGGCTGGGTGTACGGGATTTGGGCGGGCATTTAGGAGGTGCCGCGCCGGTTGGCAAACCCGTGCCTGGCGGTTAGGCGGTGCGCCATGAGAAAAACAATTCTGGCCGCGCTCGCCGCCGCAACCGCCCTTTCAGCTCCTGCTTTTGCCCAGCGCCCGACGCCGACGGCACCTGCCACGATTGCGCCCGAGGTCGTGGCGCTACGCGATGCCGCGCTGAGCGATACGGTGGCTTATGACATCGTCGAGCCATTGTCTTCAGTTCAGCCAATCCGCAAGCACTTTATTTCTTTTCGGCAACCAGGTAAACATTATGCGGAGCCACTTCACCCGCCTCGGTAAAAAATCGCTCTATGCTCCACAACAAATCGGCCGTACGGCGATGCAATGGATTGCAATTATCAAATGCCGCATAAAACTGGTTATCGAGGGCGTGCTCTAGAAGTGAACCACCAGAATGCATGATATCCAGAGATGCAAATCTCTGCTGTAATCCGGAGATTATACGTGGTGCACTGACACCTTCACTCGAATCAGCTTTACAGACAATATCGCGAGGTGAAAGAGTAAGATAGCCAAAACCATCTTTAGCAGAGGCCCTGAAAATTTTTCCGGCAGTTTTCACCAGTACCTTTTTCCAAACCGGCCAATTATTGTCAAAATAGCCACTCGACACGCTGTTCATATGCGATAGCAGACGAAACAACCACTGTGGTCTCGCAAAGGGTATTCCTTGCCGCATACGGAGTTCCGGAGGTACCAGGTATGCTACTGCATTGATCAACTGAAGTTGACGAGGCGAACAATCGTAATACGGCAGACCAATGTATTCATGAGAAAAGAGCAGCCCACCGGGATTGAGGCAACGATACACACCATCCAAAACCATATCAAGGTTTTCCAGATGATGCAGAGCTCCGTAAGCAATCACCAGATCATACTTATCTTCAGCCCAGTCCGAGTTATTCAGATCAGCACAAACGTAAGATATACAATCGAGTTTCTCTTCCGCAGCGGCTTGTGCTGCTTCCGCCAAGGCCCCTGGGGCCACGTCGATCCCGATACATCGCTCGACGGTAGCCAATTGTCGAACAATCCGCCGTTCGATCCGGCCAAAGCCACAGCACAAACTGAGAACCGTGCGTATCGCTCTGCCCTTAAGATATTTTCTTACAAAGATATCTTCGGCAAAATGTGGGTCGGCGCCGAACTCATCAACAAATTCCTTACCAAATGCACACTCAATCTTGTGCCTGGAGAATACCGGCGACATATTGAAATTGCAATCTTCAGGCGATGGTTTCCTTTGCGACCACTTTTTTGCTACACGTTCATTCTCTGAGCTCATAGGCTGAAATAACCCTTTTTAAAGAATCAGCTACCAGTCCATCCCAGCTGCTTTGGCTACCCACATTTTCACTTTCAGTATCAGACGATCCAGGGCGAGTTGCTTTCTCCCTGCATAGCCTCGAGCCAATCTTACTCTGTCCATTTCGTCATGAACCGGCAAGATATCGCTGCTTTTCCCATAGCGTCGCATCTCGGCAATAACCCGGTTGATATATTGCGGCCCGTTGGCATCAATAAACCGAGAAATATGCTCATAGTCCATTGCATATTTATACTGTGGGTCAAACACTCCGTACTGCTGAAAATAACCTCTTTCCAGAAACATCGCCTGGTGCGGCAGACAATTGTACTTCCTGAATTTGTCGATGCTATAGTTCTGCCGTACCAATTTCTTCTTTTTATTATAGGAATAGAAGAGATCGCCGTAGAAAAAGTATGGCCTTTGCAACTCCGGCAGTGCTTTTAATACATCGGCAAATACCAGGCTGTCATAGAGAATGTCGTCGGCACCTAAGAAATATACTAGTAAGCCTGTCGCTACCCTCAGCCCTTTATTAAAAGCACTGGCAATGCCATCATCCTCTTCCGAAATCCAGTAGTTGATAATATCCTTATTGGCCTCTATCACCCCAACCGTTCCGTCTGTTGAGCCGCCGTCGATGACAATGCATTGAAAGCTGGTATCCTGCTGGCTACGGAGGGATGCCAGTGCAGCAGGCAGACAGGTAGCACTATTTTTTGTGGCGATTATGACTGAAATCGCCGGGAATTCTTGTTTGAACCCGTTCTCCTTGTTCATTGGTGACTGGATATGGTGCAAGCACGGATATGTTTGATGTATTGCCTGGCAACGACCTCCGGGGCATAGCTGACCCGCGCTTTTGCCAACATGGAGCGGCCGGCGGCCTGACGTAATCCCCGGTCACTCAACAATTTTAATATCTCTTGAAAGAACTCTTCGGAGCCGGGAGGTGCGGCCTTGCAGAGGGTATTTTCCAACATTTCCGGCATCCCTCCATGGACACTGGCAACAACAGGTTTAGCCCTCGACATGGCTTCGAGGACCACGGTGGGGAAGGTATCCCACAATGAGGGCACAATCACCAGCCAGGCCCGGTCAAATCTGTCCTGCAGTTCACCCCGTCCCAAATTGCCGGTGAACTCTACATTCTTTGCCAAAGTCCCCAATCTCTTCATGAGCCACTGCCGCAACGAACCCAGGCCTCTTGCGTAACTATCGTCACCGGCTATCACCAATTTCATTTCCGGGAAGAAACCGGCCAACCTTGCTACAAGCTCCGGCAGAAAAACAATGCCTTTGCCAATAGCTAAACGCCCGACAAAGAGTATTGTCGGCTGTGGATCTTCATTATTTCCAGGGTCTTCCCCTGAAAGGGAAATCGGATTCGGCTGGATAAACCGCTTTATGGGCAAACGAAAACCTTGACCTTCCAGCTCGCGCATGAGCCGCCTTGAGGGGGTGGCCAAAAAATCTCCGTGTTCGATTGAATATTTTTCTTCCCTGTACTGATCCCATGTTCTCAGAATCGCTGCCCACTGCATCCACCGCTGCCATGGATAGAGAACTTCCGCCTCTCGGCCGATACGCACCGGTCCGGAATTATGGGATTTTATACAAACGGGAATATTGCGCTTGAGACGCAGAAGACTGCCGCCCTCTCCAAGAAAATCTGCACATTCAATAAGATCCACTTGATTATCGAGAGCAATCTTCAATAGTCGGCGAGCAAGGGCTGCGGTTCTCAGCTCCTTCCAGAAATAACAACGAAAAATGTTGCCGTCAGCCGTTTCTTCATAATCCGGCATACCTTCCACCCGGCTTGTGGCGATTAGGACTTGATGGCCGCTGCCTGACAAGGCTTTTGCCATATTATGGGTGTAGGCGCCGATTCCGGTATAATGAGGCGGATAGGCCGCACTAACAAACATAATTTTCATCTCCGCGTTTTCCTCTCGGAATTGTTGTGAAAAAATGAGCAGGAGAACAGAAGACCGACCGAGTATATCACGACATTATTCAATCGAGGCGCTAAGTTTGTGTTTCAGAATGGCAAGTAAGATGATGATGCTTTGTTGCATGGGCATGAAAATATGGCCCTGCCATGGCCTCTTATGGAAGCGGGTGAGAACCATGAGGCCGAGGGGTGCAGCGTGGAAACAAACCCGAAACCAGATCAGATCAAAGATGGTCACAATTGCCCGACTGTCATAAATCCGAAGTTTTAGGTTGGCATGCCAAAGCTTTCTCAACCAGCTTTCCACCTCATCCAATTCTTTAAAATCCTTCCACCTTCTACCACCAGCTCGGCCAATATTACGGTGCAGGGCGATCTCCGCAGCAGTTGGGATGATACCCAATCTCTGCAAATTGATCTCACCTATTCGTGCACCCTGGGCGTCCATATCGTTCCATTCGGCGCCGGTCATTCCACCCTGGTGTACGCGATAATCCAATAAAACTTCGGGAATGTTGGCACAGGGAAACAGATGGACCGCCCGTGCCCATAACTCGTAGTCCTCGGTGGGATAAAAATCTCCATTATAGCGCAGCCCCGCCGATGCAAAGAGACCTTTGTTCAACATTACCGAAGGATGGGAAAATGGGCACTCAAAGAGTGCGTAGGCCTGAATTTCTGCACTGGTTATCGGATTTTTATCTACCCGTCTTTTGCCGCTACCGAATCTTTCCACCCAAGCACCACAAACGCCAACATCTCTTTGCTCCTGAAAAAACGCCACCTGCCGGGCCAACCTCTGAGGACGAGCAATATCATCGGCGTCCATGCGAGCAATCAAGTTGCCTTTCGCCTCTTCCAGCCCCCTGTTCAACGCGCCGGAGAGCTTCAAGCGTTGGGGATTCGATAAAAATCGAATACGTTCATCACGATATCCTCGAATGATCGATGCGCTTGCATCGGTGGAGCCATCATCCAGGATCAGAAACTCGAAATCGCTGTAAGTCTGAGAGAGTATGCTTTCAATGGCTTCTCGAAGATAGGTCTCCCCGTTATATACCGGCATCAAAACAGTTACATCAGCCATTTGACACAAAACGGAGATAAAAATTTTCATTGGACTGAATTTCAGCCAGTATCATCCGACTATCGGCCAGTGTTTTGGTAATTGTTGGTTTCATGACAAAGGAGTAGGCGGCATTCTGAAACCATCCTCCTCTTAATCTACTAATCGCCCGAATATCGGCAATATCAAGGATGAGTCTTCGCCACCAACACTTTCTGGCCAGGGCAATATCGACACTGCAGTACGGCGTTCTGAAGGCTGCGCCGTGATGATAAATGAGGTCTCCGTACACTCCAAACCAGAGCGGATGTAGATTTACGGTATTGCTCCGCAGTATCGGTTTCCAGGCAATACCGGTCCTGGTTAATTTTTCCCACAACACTCCGCCGGTATCGCTTCGCATAATACCGGTGTTTGTCCGCCATTTCGGACCCTTGCTCCAGTCGCCTTGTATCTCCTGCCAAAACTTTATGGTCGTCGCACAAAAACACGGATGCGGCTGGGGGTCTCCTTCATTCTCCAGGCGCTGAATAGCCACCAAGGGAAAGATTTTCAGCTGCTCTGTCACGAACGGGACAAAGTTTTCGATGGGAAAGGCGTCTCCGTCGATGAAGATTATAATGTCCTCGGGATGACCAACACGACAAATCTCATCCGCCAGGAGATTGAGCTTGGTTATATGCGCTACTATCGGCTCTGTGCTGATATAGGCAAACTTCCCTCGGTGCGGCTGTGGATCAATACCATTCAAAAATGCATATAGCCGATATGCTGTATTCCCCAGACATTTGGCGAAATATCTGCATTGTATATCCACCCAGGTAGCATCCTGCCAGTGGACTGTGGCAATATGGATCATTGGTTTCATCTTGAACCGCCTTATCCCACACGTTCCTTTACCTGTGCTTCTTGTACGTCAAGATCTTCAGGCATTTTGATTTCCTTCTTGGTAATCATTGACTCATTTACTTTGAATTTTGAGTTCCGCAGGAATCGCAAGCGATAGAGAAAGGCCGGGAACTTCAACTTTAGGTCTAACCCGCTCAACAAATCATCTAGCCCTTGCGAGGTTTTTAGCCCGGCAAGAGTCGTCTCCACTACCCGGGCACCCTTGCTGTGAAAAAGCGCCGAATAGTTCTGAGCTCGACGTTCAATTTCGAGACAATACCAATAGCAGAGTTGGTAATCGGATAACTCTTCCCAACCGGGCAATGGTAGCACCCCCAGATCTGCCGGATGCAGATAAAACCGCAAAGCCTTCTCCGTCCTTCCTGGAATGGTGCCCATTTTCAGGAGACTGAGGCTAATTTGCCGCATCGGCCGGCGATGAATGACAAGATCAGGTATCAAACCAAGATCCAAGAATATTTCGAGAAACCCTTTACAAATAAGATGGCTGGTCTCGACATATATCGGATTTTTTTCACAAACAATTGCCGGAATCTTTCTCTCGATAACAAAATTCTCAGCCACACGCCTGTCTGACTGTGCCTCACGCAACACCTCCACATATTCAGGAGCCGGTTCGTGCAGGGCGGTAACGTCTCGCATGTAGTTAAAAACCGCGGTCAGGTAGGCAGTACCGCTCCTGCCAGTGGTAACCGTAAAAATCAGCCGCTTTTCCCGCATCTGTTCGAGAAGAACAGGATCGATTTTTCTCATATTTACAATTATTGAGTTAATATTTTTGCAAAAACCTGCTCGTGCCTGGCAAGCCACGGTTGTACATCGAAATTTTGCACTGCTCTTTGCCTTGCAGCGGCACTGTACACATCCAACCTCTCGAATATCTTTAATGCCCCTGTTGCCAGTTTGTCGGGAGAAGGGGGATGATCCTGCAGCCAGTCCAGAGGGCCGGGCACACCATATCCCGCCTCCTTCCCGACCAACTCGGTAACTCCTCCAGTGGCCGAATACAGAACGGGGAGACCGCACGCCATCGCCTCAACTACAAGGCGGGGACAGGGATCATTGTATTTAGTGTGCAAGAGGAGGTCCGATTCCCGGAGTAAATCGATTGCCTCCTGCTGCGTGTAGGGCCCAACATATCGGACCTTCCCGGCTACCCCTTCCTCTCTTGCGCAACGCATTACCTGTTCTTCAGCTTTGCGGTTTTCCCGATGCCAGCAAAACCGCCCGGCAATTATCAGCTCGACATCTGGAATTGTTTTTGCCACAAGCCGCAAAACTTTTATTGCCGTTTGCGGACGATAGAAGCTTCCATGGCTCCCTGCAAGCAGCATTTTTAAGCCCTGACGGTTGTTTTTGCCAACAGCCGGCGTAAAGAGAGAAGTGTCTACCGGGTTGTGCAGAATTTCCCAGGTCGGACATAGATCGCCGACAAAACGATCGGCAGACATCTTACAAAATTCGCTTTGATAGAAAATATAGTCGGCCAATCGGTGCAGATGCTGCATCGGTCTATTGCATTGCTCCCATCCCTTGCCGAACCAACCCGGATAGGCGACTCCATTTTGATTGAGAACAACCTTAACTCCTGCCTTTTTAGCCATCTCCGCCATACGTACCGGAAAATGAGGAAGAGCGCTGCTGATCAGGTAAAGGATATTTGGTTTGTCACCCTGGTTCTCAAAGACCTTCTGGAGGTCCTGGAGTTTTACCATGCCACCGAAAACATGACTGTCGGCAGAAGGAACAAAGTCATAGCCATAGTACACCCGAGACAGGGACTGGCAACCATTCGTCAACCTGAACTGCCAACGCCGTCTTTCAGGTATATAGGTTTTAAGCCAGATACGCCCGAGTGCTATGTGATCAAGAAGATTCATTCCTGGGGGAAATCCCAAATAAACCCACAATCAAAAAATCCGCCAACCTCAATCCAAACAGTATTCGGACACTCTTTTAGCAAGGTCATGATATTTTCCCGCAATTTCGTCAATGGACTTAATATAGATCATCGACTGGAAAGAGTGATAGCTAGCCGCCAGCCGATCCAGTTGTCCAAGGCAATCTTCTTCGTCAGTAAACGGTAACCCAGCGAACCCAACCAATTCACGATTGCCGCCATCATTTCGATACAAAGCCGGCAATCCGCAGGCGAGTGCCTCCAGCAGCGCATTGGAACAAGGTTCATGCTGACTCGCCGATATATAGATGTCGTGATTTCTAAGGATTTGTGCCAGTGCTTTGGAATCTTGCGGTTCAATGTGTTTTATGTTTTGAAACTGCTGCTGAACTCGACCAACAAAAGTATAATCAAATCGCATAAAATCCAGATTCTCATCCAGCCACTTATAAAAAGGCCCTCCCTTTCTGGGGTTATCCGACCACGCAGTTGAAATAAGACGTACCTTGTCCTTCCCCTGAAAACACCTCCGGTCGCCGGCATGAAAAATGTTACTCTCTACAGAATTATGGATAACTGTCGGCGACACTGCTTGATAACCGAGGTCAGAACTCTTGAAAAAACTGTATGCCGACTGAAATACCGTAGCTGAAGCAAAACGTTTATTCAGTTCAAATATTCTTTTATCTTCATCACTCCCCTCACCTCGATAGAGCGTAACTGGGCCATCAATACGATGAATCATTTTAATCGGCTGGTTTTTTGATTGTTCCTGAAACCGATTTGCATCAAACCAGGCAGAATTGCAGATATGAATATCAACTGCAGGGCTGAATTTATTCACCACAACATAAACCCCACGACGTTCAAGCGCTCCTTTCAGGGCAAGCATAAACTGGTTCCCCCCCCCGTAAGGCGGCTTATGGTACTCATGCCACAAGCCAACGGTCATCGTGCCTTTTTTCTTTTTCTTAAATGCAGCCGATAAAAAATTCATAGCTTTTCTGGTTATTGGCGCATTTGTTGGAACACAAGTTTTTCGCTCCCTCTGCCAGTGAATTTTTCCTTTCTCAAAAAGAGGAACTTCGACAATCCTTTCATATAATTCTTGAAACCTAGCAATATTTGCAACCGGCGTGTGACGCTGCATCACACACTCGTGATGGGCAGCCAATTGTTTTTCGTTCCGGCCATGAACTATCATCGTTTCAATTTTTTCGATGGCTGAATCAAAATCTACAATCAAACATTGTTCTTGAAGAATATCGGGTGCCATTCCGACTGGAGTGCAAAGAATCGGAGTTTTTGTTGCCGAGGCTTCAAGAACCGATCGCGGCCCCCCCTCCCAGCGACTTGTCACCAAATGAAGGTCGGAAATATGGTACAATGCATTTATCTGTACAGGAGTGAGGATATTGATTTTGTTATCATCCTCTTCCATTTCTTTCCCGACATATGTGTGCCGGATGTTATGGTTCCGTAATTGTTTGAGAAGCCAATGTCTTCTTGGACCGGCCAGCAGAATATGGATGGAGTGGTTTCTGCGCTTCAGCTCCACAACAATTGCAAGAAAAAGCTCAACTCCTTTCTGCTCTTTCGGCCTTTGCAGGTCACCACCGTTTGAATCCCGCATAAAATTGCTTATCAGAAAAGCTCCTTCCGGGATACTAAAGCTATTTCGCCCAGATGCAATTGTCTCTGTAGAGACTGACTCGGTAAAGATGGCAGTATCAACAGAATAGGGTATATAATCAGCCCTGAATCCCAACCGTTTGATTTCCTCCTCTGCGGTTCGGGAAATGGCAATCCATAAACCCAAAGTCTCGCCGGCAGCGACCATGCATGGATCTTCATAGGTGCGCATGAGGTCATTACAAACGTGGCATATTATCCGTTTCCCGTCCAACATCACCGGATCCATATGAAGTAACGGATATTCCCAGACCGAATGAATTACTTCTGCCTCTGCAAGAGACGTTAGTCGGACCAGATCAGGCAAAGCCAGCAAACTCTGCCGTGTCGTTTCAACGTCTGCATCAAGCGCCCATCCTGTGCCTTCTCCGCCGAATAAATAAACTGGAACTGGATACTGGATTTTCATCATAGCTATAACTCAAACATAACAATTGAAAACTACGTTGTTGATCGATAAATCACAAAATTTGCTCAAATCACATCAGAGAGAAACGATTTGATTTCTTTTTCAACAATCGGTCCACGCATATATTTTTTTCTCTTATACTTGGAACCTTTGGTTATTCCGAGAACAGAAAATGCAATGAGTATCCTAGAAAACAGTGAACGTGAATTCTTGTCGGAAATATTCTCTCTAACAAAGTGTTTTCCAAATTTACCTTTGTCTTTGCTGCTACGTGGTAAAAAACAAAGATGCAAACATCTAAAAAAAGAATTCTCCCACTCCAGTTCGTCATAAAGCATTAAGCGGTTTTCATTGGAATAGCCCGGCCGAAACGTAATGTTACCACCGTGAAGACGCTCGGGACATGGCCCTTCCCAGCTCACAATTTTTTCAAAATTATAGAGTTTTGTCATGCTACGACAAGGTGGCGCAAGGTAACCCAGTGCATATTGCTTTTCCAAATTCAATTCAATACAGTGGAGCACATTACCCAAAATCATCCATTGCTCTTTATACTCTCCTAAGAGAATTTTTCTGCGCAAAAGAGATAATCCCGACCGATCATATAATTCATCTCCATCAACAGCAAATATCCACACAGGTTGGCCAGCCAATCCTTCTATCAATTGATGCGATTCGGATGGATTTTTTATTAGCTTGTATTGAATCTTAGGGAATTTACTTTGCAAAGTGCGGACGATTTCTGGAGTACGATCTATTGATGCATTATCAGCAATCAGAATTTCGTCACAAAAGCTCTCAATATTTGCAACAATCCTTTCTATGTAGATATCTTCATTCCTAAGCAATAAAATTCCGACTATCTTAATTGCTCCATTCTCATTATTTATTTCACGGTCAAGAACCATCCCGTTGACTCTTCTGGTCTAGATTTAACATATTCCTTTTTCCCCCTCTGCAGCTTCTTATAAATGGCTGGAGAGAAAAATGCGCTCATCGCAATCATTCCATTCCAAGGAAAACTCGGAATACTCGAATGAAAATCGGAGATTCTCTGCAACCCTGCCTGGTTCAGTTCCGCCTCCAACGTCTCCTTGGTATACTCAATTTTGTGGTCAGCATCATCCCGTGGGTCAAGTCCAGCGGAAAGCAGCATTTTTTTCCAGGTTGTCTCGGCATTAGGAACAGAAAGAACCATTATTCCGTCTGTTTTCTTCACTCTTTTAACTTCTTGCAGGATCTCTCTTCGATGGTGGAGATGTTCCAGCACGTTAGTGAAGTTGATCAGATCAAAACAACTGCTCCGAAATGGCAAGGTCGCACTTTCAAGATCCACCTGAAAAAAATTTGCCTGAACTTCTTGTTGCCTCGCCCTCTGTATTGCAGTTTGCAGGCTTTTTTTGTCATACTCTAAACCACAAGAAACCCGAGCGCCGATTTTTGCGGCCAAAATACACTCGGTCCCAACACCTGATCCGATGTCAAGAAAATCGATGTCTCCTCGCAAAAGATTGTGCAAATATTCGGTTCTTTCTTCGTCGAATAAATGTTTCGGATGCACTGGTTGGGTTGAGAAGCCTCGTAACTGCATTGCTCGGCAGGACCACCCGCCAAGTCTAATATCCTGGTCCTTTAAAAATGCGTACCAATATCTCCTGAGATATTCAATCATTCGAAATTACCCTCGCCAGTTGTGATACAGGTGATGTATCCAACTACCTCAACGTGTCTGATCTTCGGTAGCGAAAAACAAAACCATGACAGGACATGCCCATTAATGTTGTCATGGTAGTTCATCGACCATTTTTGCGAGATAGAGATGTTCATCAAGCCACCCCTTTCGCCTAGCAATACGCAGTCTTTCTTTCATCAATTTTATGACCTCCGCATCGCCACATGCAGCAAGTTTCTTTTTAACCTGCGCAAGTTCGAATCCAACAACCGGCACGTCTTCCTTGCGGGAAAGGATAGTCAACTCATCTGTACAAATTCCTCGCAGAAAGGGGAGATATTGTAATCCTCGACATACTCGGAAGCACAGAGTGATCAGTCGGGCAATTAATACTCTATTTTTACAACCACGAAGGATCGGGTCGTATGGCAAGGAATAAAATTTTCGGAAATCTTCAAAACGGTTAAAACCAAAAAGAAAAAGATTGGTTCTTAAAAAGCGATAATCCCAAAACCGAATATGGTGTCCTTCACCAAAAGGCCGGCCAGCGAGTAAGGAATATAATAAATAACCGGAAAAGGCAATATTCGGAGTATTTACCAAAAGATACCCATTCGACTTGAGGACTTCATGACTTAAACACAGCAGATTTGGAGTATTGAAAACGTGCTCGATCGTTGCAAGACTGACGACAAGATCAAAGGAATTTCGGTACGTGGCGGCAACTTTTCCAATTACCTCCTCATCATCTTCAAGATTGATCTGAATTGTTTCATATCCCTTCGCACGGGCGCGCTCAAGGTGTAAAGGTGCATAGTCTGCACAAACCACCTCCATATCGAAGCGGTCGCGCAAAATATCTGAGAATTCGCCATTTCCACAACAGAGATCAAGACAGCGCAACCCTCGGATACCTTTATTATGAAGGACTTCCTCGCAACTTTTATACCATGGTTTTTCGTAGGTACTTATTTGTGATCGCAAAAGAGCTGCGTCAGCGTCATGATCGAATTTACTCATATGTTTTCACCAAATACATTACAAAGGGTTCGAATACTCTGCTCTAACCTCTCTGCAAAAAAATCGATGCGTGCGTGTTTAAGCACATATTCCCTTGCATTTTTGCCAAGCTCTTCACGCTTTGATGTGCTGCTTTCCAGTTCCCTCAGATGGCCAAGAATCTGATCGAAATTTCCAGGTTCGGAAAAGAGGATATTTTCGTCATGCCGCAAATGGGTGTGATCCCACAAACCAGCCGTCCTGGTCAGGATCACCGGTTTTTCACAGGCCATTGCCTGCAGGGTAACACTTTGACCCGATGGCTGAAAACTTTCTTTCAACGGCACTATGATACAAAAGGCTTTGCGGTACATGTCTCGCAAAGCAAGATCCGAGAGTTCCTGCGAATGCCACGCCCCTTTGACGATCTCCATATTGGCAGGTATCTCGCCGAAAATATCGTGCCTGGTTACAACAACCACCTTCTTTTCTATTCGCTTGGCCACCTCGATTAATAAGGGAAAGTCCCGCATCGAATCATTACCGACAGCCAGAAGGTAGTGGTCATTCTCCTTGTCGGAATTGCTACGCCAAAAAGTAGTGTCAACCCCGAAATAATTTACTGTGAGCCGCTCCCGCGGAAGCCCATATTTAATAATGATCGGCTCAACTTCTCCCTCCCCAAATAAATGCACATCCATTCGTTTCAATAAGAATTTTGAGAGCCCGATCCGAACACGATTCAATTGATAGTTGAGGACACCACTTATAATACCGACGACAGAAAATTTCAGTCCACACAAAACCTTCAAGAAAACAAGAGAAAATGCAATCCCTGTCGTTGTCGCGACCACGACGTCGTATTCCTTCAATTTTGGCAACAACCTCCATACCGCGTCAAGTGTGGAAGGATAGGTCTTAATCGGTAAATATCTTATTGGTAGAATAAGCTCTGCAACATATCGAGGAATGCTTTTCTTCGGCTGTTCGATAGCCTCAAAGATATCAACATTAAATCCTTTTTTTCTAAACTCAATTGCCCCATAGAAAAACTCAGACGGTAACTCCTTGCCACCCATCTGAGCCAGTCGAGCGATTCGACCAGGGAGAAAGATATATGCTATGCGCATAAGAATGAATAATGGATGGCAATCATTACAGAGTGATTAAGGGGTATCTTCTGGCTTTTGAAAATATTCCGGCCACTGGCAGACCATATTTTGTCGAGTAATTTGAGTACGAGTTCCCAGTCCATAGCAAAATGTTTTTTCTCTTCCAAACCAAGCACTTGAAGTATTTCATTCCTTCTGAAATACATTGATGGTTGCGAAATGTAAAACAACTGCCTGAGCAAGAGGGCATTAAAGGGCCTGAAAGAAATATCTTTTACACTATCACCAAGGATGTCGATCTTAGCACTACTTCCATATACCACACCAGCACCTGGGTTCAATGCAAAAGCACCAACAACTGCTTTTATTGCTCCAGGGTAAAGCAAATCATCGGCATTCATGCTGATCTTAACATTCAAGAGGTTGTGCTGATCTATTAGCCAACTATGAGCAAATTACTTGTGCTTACCGATGAGAACGGTTTTTTGCTGAGGACTAAAAAATCTGCAGGCATACGAAAGGTTAGAGTCAGTTCTAATTAATTTGGCACAGCATGACAGAAGCATACATTCAATCAAAGCATCCTCTCCAGCCTTATGTCTCGATGTTCCATTGATGCCACTGTGTATTGATGCTGAATTGCTGCTTCTAATCGCATTATGTGATATCACTCTATTGCCATAAACGCTTTCCATATAGTCTAGAAAATCCTGCTCATCAGTTGCTACAAAGAAAAGGGTATCATCTTCTTCCATATCTAGATAACCACCTACTTGTTCATACGGCACTCTGTCTGCCTCTTTACCATCGCCAGCAACTTTATCCGTACCTCGGTAATGTATGCCTGTAATAACTTGGCTCCCATTCATTTTTCCATTTTTGAATTTCAGCACAATATCATGAATAGCTTTTTGGATACGAACAACTTCAATAAAAGCATTACCGGTTAAAGAGGGAAGCGTACGACCGTAATAAGAGAATTCCTTTTGTTCCCATTCATTTAATACCCTGTCGTTGCCTTTAAAATTACTGGAAAAAATAAACCTGTCTCTGCAAAAATAGTATAACCACCAGTTATCACCGAAATCCTTTTCATAATACGGGCCTTCAACAAAATCAATTGTAAGATTATGACCATATTTTTTGCAAAAATATAATGCCCCAATTACCTGAAAAAACGTCGAAAAAAAACCGACACTTCTGCCTCGCATGATAAATGTGATCGGCTCGCTCCCTCCGTACTTAACTTTAAGTCTTTTCTCAAGACGTCTGCGATGGAATAAAAGGAGAATTCTTTGATAAATCATATGATGATGATTACATTCGTCTTAAATCATCAAACTTTTCCCAAGGAATTCTTTTCCTGAAGAAAAGTTGATAAAGCAATTTTGTTGGATTTACCACATAAGGTAATCCAAATCTGTTTAACAATTTTTTTGTTCTCGCAATAAACCTATTATTTTTGAGTTCTAAAAATACATTGGCAGCCTCTTCTGAGTGAAACGCAGAATATATGCCGGCTAATTCTCGCAGCCTTGCCTGCCCACCAGTACCTGTTTTGTGAGCATCATGAACCCGGTAAATAGACAAAAAACGATCAACAGGAAGAAACGGCACCCCCATTCTTACGCAACGAATGAACCATTCCCAATCAAATGCGTAATGCAAATTCTCATTAAGAGGCCCAACCTTCTCTAGGGTCTCCCGCGTCCAAAAACTAGACGGTTGTATAACGTAGTCAAACCATTCAAGATCGAGAGTCTCTGCAGCTACTCTTACATTATTGGCTGTAACGATCTTTTCTCGCTCTCTCATAAATATGCAGTTACCTATTACCACGGTCGGAATTGAAAGTAATCCCTTATTAAAAATCTCAGCAATAAAATTCAATGCTCCAGGGAGGTACATATCATCAGAATTCAACCAGCCAATTATATCTCCTTTAGCAATGCTGAACCCTTTATTTATTGCCTGCGCTTGTCCATCATCCTTCTCGCTTTGCCAATATGTTAATTTTGATTGATATTTCTTTATAATTTCTAAAGAATTATCTGTCGAACCGCCATCAATGACAATATATTCAAGATTAGGATATCCTTGTCCCAACACAGATAGAATAGTGTCCTCAAGAAAACATCCCTGATTATAACTAGGCGTAATTATGGATATTTTAACTGCAGTTTTATTCATCATAATGGTCCATTATCTACTGCATTAATATTGTCAAGTAGTGTTCTCCTCCATGACAACCATCCTAAATATCTAATTTTTGCACAGTATCATATAGGGCACCCCAGTCACTTTTCGCTCATGTCTACGAATAACAGTAATCAGGTTAAATTTATTAAAACAAGCACTTTATAAATTTTTTTACTCTAAATATAACCAGATTAAAATCTTTTTGTAGTGCTCTAACAATATTTTTTATCACAACAATTGATATAAAATATTGTTTATCGCAAGTTATTCTGCGGCCTCTAAGAGAAAGAGTTGCTAAGTTCATAACCGTTTTATCATTACTTTTAAAACAAAGTGGAAAGTTTTGTATCCGATCAGAATAATTTTCTTTTCTATCAGACCTAAAATATGCGCAAGTCACTTTTTCTGAAAACACATACTTTGTATCAAATAGGGACATCAACTTCAAAAAATGTGTATTATCGTTAAGATCAACTAACGGAATAGGGTTGTTCAACATCTGCCATGGTAACTCGGCTCTACGAACGAGATAAGAATTGCTAGCTATTATATACGGCTTAGCCATAACAGTATCAAGATCACAATAATGAACCAACTTGCGAACATGCTTTTCAGAATGATGCTTTAAACCTTCACTAACCCTAACGCAACCGCTATGGACTATTCCAACTCTAGCGTCATTGGTTAAGATATTTGCCAGTATCTCTACATGATCTTTGAAAATAATCTCATTATCATTTATAAATCCAACATATTGCGCACAAGAAGAGCGGACTCCTGTAAATAATCTTGATCCTCGATCTGTAGTCTTCTCTGTTAGAGTAAATTTTATATCAAAATGGGGAAACTCCTTTTTAATATATTCTTTGATATTTTTCAGATTCTCTTTTTCACCACGGAAAATTATACGAGCAGATACGTTAGGATATGTCTGTTGTTTTATGGAATTAATCGCTCTAAAAAGTTTATTTCTTTGTGACCCGTCTGCCCCGTCTGATTGAATTATAATTTCGACTGGCGGTATTTTTTCTTGTATCACTAGAGCATTGACTTTTTTAAATTCTGAATAATCTTTTAATAAATTATCAAGTAGAACTTCAAGTGAATATTGATTATTAAATATTTTGTGGCAACTATACGTCATTTCTTGCGCTTGTCTTGAATGAGTTTTTATCCAATCCACATGCATATTCAGTTGATCTGCCATGTCTTTTGGCCCAAGAGATTTATCTAGATAAAGAGCATTTTCTCCAAAAACCCGGCGAACAAAAATATTCTCATCTGCAATCATAACAGCACAACTAGCCGCGATCTCAAATGGACGCATGCTTGGTATTTCTTCCTGATTATGACTCTCGTGATGTAAGGCAAGACCAATGCCCGCCTCATGGTATATTTTCAGAAGACTTTTCCCGTCACATGGAATCACCCCCTTATAAATATCTATTTTTTTAGCAATATTTCTCCACCTTTCTTTAGGCCCATATATTTGAATCTTTTCCGTGCTTTCGAAAAAATCCTTGTGTCTATCTCTATTCCAATTAGTTCCCACATATACAGGATTAAAAAATTGTTTAGGTTTACAAAATTCAGTGGCATTCGTAGATGGATAAATTTTAGTTCGTAAGTATGGAACTGGCGATTTAAACTTAAGAGCTCTCACTAGTTGATCTTGCGATTCTGAGGCTATACCATAGCCATCATAACTCTTTACATTTCTCCAATTACGATAACCTTTAATCATTGAGGAAGGATTCCACATACAACCTATTGTGAATGAATCGAATAATTTGGGTATGCAAAAATGAAGGGGTATAACAATATCAGGTTGAAAAACGCTAATGTTAGATATGTCACTACTGGCTATTGCATCCAGCCCAATTACCTTGGCGGCAAAAACCATACGTTCAGCAAGCTCAGCTTCCGCATGTGGCACACCTTCCCACTCAGGAACATTTTGAAATACAATTTTCATTTTGATCAATACAAGCTAATCTTTCATAATTGCTGACGAGTAACATCTCTTACATAATATATATGTGGTAGCTTCACCTGCAGTAAAATAATTTGATCCAGTTTTCATTCATTTCCCATTTATTTTTTCGTAGTTCCATCCAAAATTGTGAACATATTTGAGCAATTCAAGCGATGGGTCTTTGAATCGAGGCCATCTTGCCATAAGCTTCATATAGGTTTTCTGCATGACAATTTGCTCGTAGGCTAAGACTGTTCGCATTCGACCGTAGAGGTTCACAGCCTCTCCACTGCCCGCTCTCTGTCGGCCTTGGCAAGAGAGGTCGCAGTCCCGAGATGATGGCAGTATATTTTGTTGGCCGACCGGCACGTTTTATCAGAGGAAAATCAAGCAAACCATAAAGGTTGTTGTTTGCCCGAAGTCGAGGCAGCCAATGAACTCACTTGCCGAGTTTCTTGCGTAGCGGTATCCATGCCCCTGATTGCCAAACCGGAAGTCCGCCATGACCAGGACACCCTGTTGGGAAACTACTTCGCCAATCACCGCAAGCATCTCAACCACCTACTGGTGAATGTTTTGAAATGAAATTTCCTCGCTCTTGAATGTCGGTCTATTTTTTTTAGTTTCGTCTTTGGGGAATTAATACCTCTGGCTGAGCGGCAAGCAGTCCCAACGACAATGATCAGCTTGAATTATTGAATTGCTGTTAAAAAATTATTTTTTCTAATATGTCGCGAAAAATCTACCCAGCTGTAACCTTTTTGAAATTGCACTTTGTTTCTTTGCATGTCTGAACCTCCTTTGTATTTGCTTTAGGAGATTATGACACACCAAGAGTATCATATAGTAACCACCCCTCATCCTTTTTTGGACAGCTAAGGTTTAGGGGTAATCAGAAGTATGTATAACCAATAGCCAATCCAGTCGCTACCGCATAAGGCATCAGCAGCAGGATCAATATAACTATTGGAGCAACTCTTTATAAGCCTTTACCGTTGCACTGTAAGTATTATCCCAACTGAAACGTTTACAGTTTTGAAAACCTTTCTGAATCATAATTGTCCGGTCGATCTTAGTCTCTGCCAAAATGGAATCAGTCAAGTCGACAAACTCATCTTCGTCTGTCGGATTAAAAAAAACCGCAGAATCACCAGCCACTTCTGGCAAGGACCCGGCGTTGCTCGATATGACTGGACATCCTAAAGTCATCGCTTCAAGAATTGGCATGCCAAATCCTTCAAACAGAGAGGGAAAAAGAAGAAACTCAGCTCGTTTCAAAAGTGCTTGCAATTGTTCATCTGAAACAAATCCGAGTATTATTACTATATCACCTAACTCGTTATTCTTAATAATAGAGCTTAGGTAAATTAAATCTTTTTCACTGAAACCACCTGTTAACAATAATTTCACCTTAGCGCGTTTTAATTCATATTTTCGCTTACCCAGTGATTTGATCAAAAAATCGTGATTCTTATGTCTCCAAGCTTTAGCAGGATATATCCAGAACCGCCCGAACGACTCGGCCCATTTGTTGATGTCTTGTGATGATCGTAAAATTAATAAATCATCAGCGGCCAAAGGTATTACTTTGATTTTCGAAGGGTCTATGCCAAGCTTCTCAATCATTGTCTGTTTTGTAAACTCAGATATTGCAAAAAAGACATCGGCGCGATCTTTATAAAAGCTATATTTCATCCTTCTTTTTTTTAGCACATCATCTTTAAAATATTCAGGATAATAAAAATCTTGAATATCAAGAAAAGTTACCGCAAGTGAAATTTTACTGGAAAGGCTTAATCGACCTATAGCGCTATGAGACATATAGTTGGTCAATTCATGAAGTAGCCTTATATTTGCTATATCATTTGAAACCGTTACAGGCTCCGCACAATGAATATCGGTACCTTGACTAATCTTGGGGAAATATTCCTTAGCAGACTGGTAAGCCTTCTGCAAGATATTGAAAACGACAGGCGGGGTGCACTGGTATAATGAACGCTTTAGTAAACTTGCTACTTTTGCTGAGTCTGGTTTTTCATTATTTTTCCGACCGAGATTCAGAAAGTTCAAAGTCCGAATATCATATGCGGTTAGTGTCTTTACTGTAGAGTCGACAAGTCTCTTATAGATTTGCTGAGCGTACCTGCCAGCTCCACCATTATCGTTTAAAGAAAGGTGTTGGCCATTTACTGCAATAACTTTCTTGCTCAAAGCTTACTTTCCTTGATCCTATAATCGTATTCATACCTTACCATATCCTGGACAACATCATCCATTTTATAGCGGGCCCTCCAACCTAGCTCGCGGAATGCTTTATCCGGATTTCCGCAACTTTTTTTTATGTCTGCAGGTCGCAAAAAAGTGGCATCAATGTCAATATACTTCTGCCAGTCCAAGTCAAAACAGCTGAAAACAGAGCATACAAACTCTTTCAGGCTTCTAGTCTCACCGGTAGCAATAATGTAATCAGATGGAGTGTCTCTTTGGAGCATCATCCACATTGCTTCTACATATTCTGGCGCCCATCCCCAATCACGACTGATTTCTATGTTGCCCAAGTGTAACTTTTCTTTAGAACCGGTGGCTATTCTACAGGCGGTAGCGACAATCTTTTTAGTTACAAAACGGCTGGGTCGCAGAGGGGATTCATGATTAAATAATATTCCGTTACAAGCAAAAAGATTGTATGCTTCACGATAATTATTAACAAGCCAAAAAGCTGTTGCTTTTGCAACTGAGTATGGACTGCAAGGACGAAAAGGAGTCGACTCATCAGCACAGATTGCGCCAGTGTTTCCATAACACTCACTGGAACAAGCATTATAATATTTCATCGGTTTCCTGAGAAACCTTATAGCCTCAAGTATATTAAGTGTTCCACCACTGATGCTATCCATTGTTTCTACTGGTTGGTCAAAAGATAAACTGACTGATGTTTGACCCGCTAGGTTATAAATTTCATCAGGCAAAACATCGCTCAATACTTGTAGAACGCTCCGAAAATCATTCACTGCCATCGATAACGTTGCAATTTTTTGATGAATTTCAAGATGTTTAAGGTTAAAAAATAAAGAAACCTGCGCATCTCTTGAGGTTCCAAAAACCTTATATCCCTTATTAACAAGAAATCTAGCAAGATATGATCCATCTTGTCCTGAGATACCTACAACAAGAGCCTTTTTCGACATTTATTTATTCGTTTTAATAATATTTTTAATATGCTTGAAATCACTAAACGTAGAGATACTGCTTGTCCTCAAAGAATCATTGCCGCTTTTATTATTCTCTCTCCTCACTTTTCTCAATAATTTACTCAAGAAAAATTGTTTTTTCTGCATAGTGAATGTAAATTCCTTAAATGTTCTTTTTGTGAAAAGATGGTACGATGACCCATTACTAAAATAATTTACTGAAAAAATATTCGCTAATTGGTGAAGTGATTCTTTAGTGTAGAATGATATGTGTTGCCCAGACTCCGGAACAAAATACCACCAATCATCAACAGATTGAATATTTTTAGGCGATATTTCTGTTGTAAAAAGAACGGAATCCGTTACCTCGAAGAGTTTCTTTAATTCATACACAGGATCATAAACATGTTCTAATACTTCGGAAGCAGTAATGAGTTCAAATTTACATTCCATATCAGTTAACGTTTGAATATCAAAATATTTAGCAAAGAGGTTATCACAATATTTGTCGTATCTATAAAAATCAAACCCCATGTCACGCATTAATCTTACCAGAAGACCATACCCTCCAGCGAAATCCAAAAATTTACCGTAAGGATCAAAATACCTATCAATAATTATATTTATTAGTTTGGACAATTGGACATTTCTTTGTACCAATCCAACATCAAGGTCCGCAATGGCAGAGCCATATGCTTCTTTGCTCCAATAAGGTTGTTCTGTTTGAAGCAATCCACAATTCTGGCAGCGAAAATATGATATATCGTATTTGGATAAGATGACTCCTGTAAAACATTGCTTCATTTTGCTAACGCAAATTGGACAGGATTGAACGAGGCCTAAATCAGTTATTTCCATCAGTATCTCAGCTTAGTAACTTACACCATCGAGTATAAATTGATTTCAAAGTTATCAATTTTGAATATTTATTATCAATCCCTGTGTATTCTTTGATGTTATAGTGATGTTTTTCTGTGTAATTATCAGCCTCTTTATGTCGCACTATAGAATACGGATGAATTAGTGGGTCACCCATTTCTTCCCTTGAAATATTAGAAGCAACATCAGTTATTTTTGTATGGGTAGCTCCTTCGCCAAAACCAATATTAGAAACTAGATTTACACTTGGCAATATGCTCAATTTTCCATTTAGCCAACAAGAATAAAGCCACGGATAATCCCAGGTATCAATTTTACCATCGTAATAATAATCAAAAATGGAACTCCAATATTTTTCTAACGCTTTATTTCCTTCGCTAATTTTCCGTAACATTCCATTTTTTTTCATTTCTGGCCAAGTCGACAATTTACCATCCCAATATTGCCAAGAGCGTCTCCAAGTGGCCCATCCCCAAATATGTGTGTATCTAGAAAAATAATAACTATGTTCAGTTCGATTATTGCCGCTCTGAAAATTATTGCCGGAAATCATGGCAATTTGATCATTATCCCTATACCGTTCAAGTAATTCTTCACAAAAGGTAAAAAATGTGCGATTAGGAACACAGTCATCTTCTAAAATGATTCCTTCCGCTTCATTCTGAAAAAACCAGGTGATAGCACCACTAACTGCTGCCTTACACCCCAGATTTTCTTCCCGAAAAAGCGTTTTCACATCACAATCCCAATCAACATTTGTTGCAATTTTTCTCACAGCCGCACTGCGCTCAGATTCGCCATCTTTGTCCTTTCTTGGGCCATCTGCAGCAACGTATAATTTTCTTGGCTTAGCAGAACGTATTGTCTCAAACACTTTCCTTGTGGCGCTAGGCCGATTAAAAACTAGAAAGAGCACCGGACAATGAAGGTATGTTGTAGCTTTTATCATTGTGAAATTCCAGGATGGTTGTAGCAGTAGAAGCAAGTAAAAAATGTTTTGTAATGAAGTGAATAATTAAAATCTTTCAAATATTTTGTGATATTACTAGACAAGTTTTTTTCTATATTATTATTGTCAAGTGATTCAATGAGAATAAGCTCTGGGTGATAGTAGTTCAAATCGAGTGATTGAAGTACTTGAAAATCTAAACCTTCAACATCAATGGAAAGAAATGAGATCGATTGTGGTGCTTTAACACTATCAAGAACCTCTGTTAAACCTTTGGTTTTCAGTTCAATGGTTTGTGTGATTTTATAATTATTAGTCGTATTGCTTTGAACTTCCATTGCTCGATTCTTGTCAAATGTATTTAAAGCAGGTTCATTAAAGACATAATAATTGAGTTCCTCATTTATTAAAGAAATCGGTTGAAATATATTTATATCTTCTGGTCTATCTATATCGAATAGTTCAATTGCATTTTGATTAGCATCGATATTTACACCCCTCCAACCTCTCAGATAAAAGCTGTAGGTATTAGAAAATCTCTTTGGATGGTACGCTCCTACATCTACATAGTTACCTTTCTTTTTATCTCCAAAATGTCGAAATAGAATGAGATCTTCACCTTCCTGAGAATAGGAATCCTTGTTTGAAAATTCATATTTCTCACATTTCCCTTTTTTAAGATATTGAATAATTTTTCGTGGGATTAACGAGTTAAGAATACTGATTGAATTTGTCATATGTTCTACTCCCATTCTCCTTTGAGCAAAAAAGGTAATCCAGACTGAAAACCATTTTGACCCGTTAAATAAAAATTCCCTCGCTCAAGCCGAAAAGAGCCAAGATAATTTTTGGGCCAGTCTGATTCATCTCTATCTACAAGGATACGGCCTCTTACTCCTATTTGACTCAATCCAATAGGTAATTGTTGTATTCGTAATTTAATAGCATGCATTCCTTGTTTTAAATTTGAATAATATTTATTCTGATATGAACTATAGAGAACTGTGACAACATTATCCAGTTGGTCATGAAGAGAAAATCCTATGTCTATTTCTTTACAAAAACTATCATTTACAGTGATATTAAAAACGAAAACTATAACTGTATCTGCATTTACTAGAGAAATAGTCCTCCCATCATCATCTTCAACATGAAAATCACTGAAAATCACTTTTTGAGTTCCTGATCTTTCTGTTGAGGCTTCAATTTTTTCGTCTCCTAACACTCGTGAAAAATGCATATATTTTGCGATTACATCTTGAGTGAGGGAATTTTCAATGATTCTTCCATCTTGAATCAAGACTGATTTCCTGCATAAATTACTCACAGCACCAAGGTTATGACTAACAAACAATACCGTTCTTCCAATTTTTGCGACCTCACTCATTTTCCCTAAGCACTTCTTCTGAAAATCGGCATCGCCAACGGCTAACACCTCATCAATAACAAGAATTTCTGAATCTAAATGTGCCGCAACCGCAAATGCAAGGCGCACATACATACCCGATGAATATCGTTTTACCGGTGTGTCAATAAATGATTCAATTCCGGAGAAACTAACAATTTCGTCAAACTTTCGTTTAATTTCTTGTTTGGACATTCCCAAGATTGCGCCATTTAAATATATGTTTTCCCTGCCAGTTAGTTCGGGCTGGAAGCCAGTGCCTACCTCCAGCAAACTCGCAATACGTCCCTTAACTTTAATCTGTCCCTTGGAAGGGGCTGTAACACGAGATAAAATTTTTAACAGAGTCGATTTCCCAGCACCATTTTTGCCAATTATACCAACGATTTCACCCTCTTTTATCTCTAAATTGATATCCTGCAGAGCCCAAAATCGATTTCCGGCAATCTGCTTTTTCTGGTCCGGTCTTGGAACTATTTTTGAGTTTGGATCATCCTTATCTCTCAATCTGGCCCACCATGATTGGAGGTCCTGTGTTAGTGTTCCATGACCGATGACACCTAGACGATATTCTTTCCAAAGATTTTCTATTTGAACAACATTCATATATTGTTTCTCAGATGCCGAATGGTGATATAACTTTTCGAATTTGCAAAAGTCGTTGAGCAAGCAATTCAAATGTCGTTATTTTTGTATGTTTTCAATGCACTTCTTTTTGTTTAAACAGTATCCATAAAGGTCCTTTCAATCCGATTGAAAACAAGGACACCCAGAAACAGCAGAATGAGAGTAACACACCAACTGATAGCGAGATAACTCGTTTTGATTGCGCTGGTGCCAAAGAATGCATACCGGAAACATTCGACAATAGCGACCATCGGGTTGAGAACATAATATGGAAGGAGCCATTCAGGAACCTGGGTCAAGGGATACACAATAGGGGTCCCATACATCCAGAGTTGCATTATAAACCCTAGAGCAATACCCAGGTCTTTATATTTTGTAGTCATTGACGACAGCAGAATACCGAGACCAAAGCTCAACAAAGCCATCTGTAGCAAAAGAAGCGGTAAACTGAGTATCCAAACAGTAGGAGCAATGGTAGCTCCTTTCAAAATGAAGTATAGATAAAACCCTAAAAATAGAGCGAATTGAATAAAGAACTGGAGGAAATTTACTATCACAATTGCAAGAGGTACGGTCAATCGCGGAAAATATACCTTACCAAATATGGCCGCATTGGCATTAAATGTTCCGGCTGTCGCATTTAAACTTGCGGCAAAATAGCCCCACATAACATTGCCTGCCATATAGAAAAGAAAGGGTGGTAAGCCATCCGTAGATATTTTAGCGACCCTGCCGAATATTATGGTAAAAACAATTGTCGTGAACAGCGGTTGAATAATATACCAGAGGGGACCGAGGATAGTTTGTTTGTAAGCCGTGACGAAATTCCTTTTTACAAACATCCCGACCAAATCCCTGTACCGCCATAATTCCATGAGATCAATATCGAACCAACCAGTTTTAGGTTTGATCACCAAGTCCCATGTTTGATTACTGTTTGTTGCTTGATTATCATTCATCTTGAATTTCTGACACCTGTAAGTAATCTAACCAATGGATTTCCCAATATTCGATCCAAACCATTTTGCAGTTTTTTAGCTCTGTAGATTCTCTGTTTCAGAAAATTCACCTCATCTATCATATTAGAATTTTCAGGAATCTCTGCGACCAGCGCTGAGCTAATATTCAATTCATTACCAAAGTATTGATTTTTTTGCCGCACAAGAGACAATAAGCCTTGCTGCAGTGCCTTTGCTATGTTTTCGGCGCTTCTATAATAATTTCTTTTATCGCCGCTTTTCCAAACCTTTCGAACCATACCCAGTTGCATGAGCTGTCTCACCGCTATGCTGATTGAAGCCTTGCTGAGACCAAGATCTTCACCAATTTTATCGAGCGAACATTCATTTTCCTGTAAGTATAGATAGACCAACACTTGTCCGACCACACGGCCGGCACCCAAGTCTTGTGAAGTGCGCCCTCCAGCCTCTACAAGACGCATCCTTGTTTCTTTTATTGCTGCTTCTGTATCCATAATTTGGGGGACTATACTTGATTTTCCATCTTTTACAATATTATAAAAGATGGAAAACAAAAAATGCATCGGATTATTTAACCACACAGACATTAAGCAATTTTTCCATGATACCCGCAGCCGAAGCCCGCCAACTGAACCTTTCAGCCCATGATTTTGCAGCCCTACCCATCCTTTCCTTTTCGTCTTTTGGTTTAGCAAGATAATCGAGGACAGCGCCGGCAAATCCAGCACCACTGATATCCTTAACATAGGTCGCAAATTCGCCACCCACCTCAGAAAGAGACGCACAGGAAGTAGTAATTACGTGAACATTTGCCATCATAGCTTCGAGGACTGGAAGTCCAAATCCCTCATAGACAGAAGGCAAGACGAAGAGGTCTGCCTGCTGAAAAGCCTTTATAATTTCGGCAAATTGTAAGCCTGAAGATCGAAGAACTCGTGTTGAATCTTTGAGTTGCGATAGCGCATTGGTTAGTTTTTCTTCACCCCGGCGGGGTTTTCCTATGAGTACTAGCTTGTGGGGTATCTTTTCTTCCAACACCTTGAAGGCATCAACAAGAAGTTCGACTTTTTTATGCGGATAAGTATGGGCAACACAGAGAATGTAGGGGCGATCTAACAAGATAGGCCCTGTGTTTTCCGACGATTTATCCAGCATATCAATGCCAAAATTGGTATCAACACCTTCATAAACCACACTGATTTTCTCTTCCTTTGCGAAACCATGTCGCACGAGTTCGTCCTTTGAAAACCGTGAAATTGTGAGAATATGACGACATTGGCGACAAGCGCCGCGAACCAAAAAATCCAAGGTCCATCGCTCAAGATGGGTCATATCTTCAGGATAACTGATATACTGAAGATCATGAATCGTCACTACTTGGGGGCATGGGATAAATAAAGGTGCAGTGTAGCCCGGAGACCACATAACATTCAGGGCAGCTTGTATGGCATGTAAAGGGAGCAAGACCTGTTCCGCAATAATCCTTACAGGTCGGTTGGCTGCTCTTATTGGTACAATACGAAACTCAACGTTCTTGAATTGCAACAGATCCTTCCGAAGCACAGCATCATTATCTCTGGTAGTAAACAAAACAAAAGTATGTTCAGGAAATTGGGTAGCCATTTCCTCCAGGTTTTTTCTCAGGTAAACCTCTGTTCCCCCGACATCTCCCGGCACCAGAAACAAGGTGTTGACGCCAATTCGCATTATATAGTTCCCATCATTTGCTACGACCTTGCAAACGTTGCAATGCCATTGCCGAATAGGCTCCGACGATGAGCCATCTGACAATGTAGTGCGCCATTGACGCCGGATGATATCGCCCTGCATCCAATGTTACTGCCTCGTATTCTTCCCTGAATTGAACCGAAAAATTCTTCCCGCTGATGGAATGCTCATGCCAACGAAACTTTGCCAACGGTTGTCCGGGCAGGAAAACGCCGGAACCGTATCGCCACAACCCGAGGACAAATTTGTAATCCCACGCCGCCACCATCGTTTCATCGAATAATCCGCTTTGCTGCAAAGCTGCCCTGCGAAAAAACAAGGCCGGCTGGGAAATATAATTAATACATCTATAGGTGAACTGTGAGGAAAGCGGGAAAAACAATTCCTTAAAACGGGTTATTCCCCTCCTGATCTCCTCGGATTTTTCATCGACGATAGGACAACGACCAAAACAAAAGGCGGCACTTGGGTTTTTCTGCATTGCTTCAGCCACTCTTCGCAGGGTATCTGGAAAATAGCAATCATCAGCATTCAACCAGGCGATAACCTCTCCGGAAGCTACCTTTAATCCTTTATTAAGTGCATTGGCGGGGCCGCTGTCCGGTTCCGAAATCGCATGCGCCAAAACTGGTCGGTATCGATCAATTATCTCAAGTGATCTGTCGGTGCTGCCACCATCGACGACAATATATTCCAGGTCAATTCCCGGAGAAGCTTGAGCAAGAACACTCTCAAGGGTTTCTTCGAGAAATCGTTCTCCATTGTAATTGATTGTAATTATAGAAAACTTAATAACTTCCTCCTTCTTTTTTGCGCATATCAAAGAACATCAAAGGAAGAATGAAATAAAGCCCGAAGTAGAAAAAATAGTAATACCGCCAATTAAAAATATTAATCGCCAAGAGTGGCATCACCCCGCTGAGTAAAAACCCTGAGAAAATGGCTGCCGAGGGGAACCACCGAAAACTGAGGAGGACAAGTGGAACAAGGACCAGCATATGAAGCGGATTCCAGATCAAATATTTCCAAGGTTTTTCATAGGACGCCTGATATACTTCGAGAATCCCTTTTCGGAGTTCTGGGAAGTATGGTTTTCGATCAACATAGGGATAATAATCTGACAACTCCGTTTCCTTGAGATAGTTCCAGGAATACCGATCAGCAAGATAAAAATGCCATTTGTCTGACACTGTTTTCTCTTTTTCCATGTCAAAAACCTGAAAAAATCCCCCCCCCAACCGAATCCCTTCCTGGGGCAAAGAAGTCTGTTGCAGAAACATTGTGTGCCGCTGCAAAGCAGTTGTAAGAAAATCCAGACCGCCAAAGGTGCGTACCTTGCTCATCGACCACAAGAGCCCAGCCGCGAGGATCAGTGCGAACAAAAAATACATAACACCCTTGCGCCAAGCAAAGGGACCCAGCAGCATCCAAAAAAAAGGGACCACAGCGAGATAGACCAAGCCATTATGACGAAAAAAGCAGAGCAGGAGATAGGCCAACAATAACACTCCCCACTGGCTCACGGAGTAACGCCAAATTCCATCCTTCTTTTTGCTGTAGATGAAAGCAAAATAAGCAGCCCAGACAGTTACCATGAGGGCGTAAGGAATATCCTTCCACAGCACAATATTGTAAAGGTGAATCGGCAACGAAAAAAGAATGAGCAAATAACACGGTGCAAGAAGCCATACAGTCACTCCGGCTTTCCGCACCCTGTCAAAAACATACGCAACCAACAACGCGGTCGCCAGTATCTGGACAACAGGTACTACGGCAACATTATTCCACAAGCCTCTAAGATACATGTAAAACAACTGATTCAAGATAGGGTGCGCATTGAGATAAATATCAGGAAGTCCGGATGCTCGCCAAATCAGCAATGAATCCTGTGACATGATTCCGGGCCAAAAAGGTGCAAAGACGATACCGTTCACCACCGCAAAAAGCAGCGCAAACCCCCAAAAATACCGCCTTTCCCGGGCGATAAAAAAAAGGATCAGCCCCTTGGACTTCCTGATTAATTTCGCCAGTTGCCAGAGGAACCCGGCATTAAGAAGGGAAAACGCAACTATGAACCAGATTCTGACCGGGTCAAAGAATCTCTTTAAAGATTGGTTCGGATTTCTGAAAAACAACTGGTTGTCGGATGACTGAATATCGGACTTCAGGACACTACAGGAATTTTCGTGGCAGATAGATACTTCCGAAAAGGAGACTGGATTGCCCGGATCTTTATTTTGCAAATAAAGGCGTTTGATTCGATATCGGGGAAGTTCGATTGCAAACCTGAAAGTACCGCCGGGCGGCAGCAGATAATAATCATACGATTTTTCATCATAGCGACCGCTGGAGGTGTAAAGATCGTGGATTGATTGAATCCCGTTAATCTCTACAGCCACCTTGCCGAAATAAAAACTGTTGGCAAAAACAATTTGAATATGCTGTTGCACCAGTGCGTCAAACTCAAAATCCGGTTGTTCTGGTGTCAATTGAATGGCAAGTCTATCATGGAAAATAGATCTAGGCCTGACACTTTTGAGGTCGAAATCTTTTCCATCAATAATAATTCGAATAATCGAAACATTTGCGCTTTCTGAATCCGGGTGCTTTTCTTGCTGGGCCTTGATGTGTATATGCTGCTTTTCAACGTCGGTTCGGTATGGAATATTGAGCGACACATGCTGGGATTCATAATCATTCAATCCCGCACCCGAATCCCAAAGAAGGGCAAGATCCGCCTTGCCCCGTTCGGCACTGCCTATTACCTGTAATCGAGCTGATTCATACCAACCATTCGAAAATACTCCCCAAGCCAAAAACAGAATAAAACAAAGAGAAAACTTTAAAAAATTGTTTTTATTCATAAATTTATTCTATCTTCGGAGCAGCGAATAATATTGTGTTTCAGCCGGCGCTGATTAATAAGCAAATAAATCAAATTTTCGACTTCCGGCCACATATTTTCGCAGAAAGGCACAGCAGCAAAAGGTTATGTAGGCTCACTTCCTCGCTATCGGCAAAACAATCAGAAGGGGCTCTGTTGCTCACAGAGGGATCGTATCAGAGGATATGGGTAAACAGAAGATCCTGCCATTGGTCCACTACCGAGTCGTCAACCCGGTAAAATAGGCAATCGTCCTCTCTAAACCTTCCTCCAGGAAAATCGTCGGCGCCCATCCCAGTTTTGTCTTAGCCAGAGTAATATCGGGTTTTCTCTGACGAGGATCATCGGAAGGCAGCGGTTTGTAGATGATTTTCGACTTTGACCCGGTCATCCGGATAACTTTCTCAGCCAGTTCAAGGATGGTAAATTCGTCAGGATTGCCGGTATTCACCGGTCCAGTGAAATCGTCCGGGGTATCCATCAGCAGCAGAAAGGCCCGAATCAGGTCATCCACATAACAAAACGACCGGCTTTGACTACCATCACCATACACGGTGATCGGCTCTCCCCGCAAAGCTTGAACGATGAAATTTGATACCACGCGGCCATCGTTCGGGTGCATTCTCGGCCCATATGTATTGAATATTCTCGCAACTTTTATTCTTATTCCATGTTGGCGATGATAATCAAAAAAGAGCGTCTCGGCACAACGCTTGCCCTCATCGTAACAGGATCTGGTGCCTAACGGATTAACATGCCCCCAATAACTTTCCGGCTGCGGATGAATCTGCGGGTCTCCATACACCTCACTGGTCGAAGCCTGAAAAATCTTCGCCTTAATCCTTTTGGCCAAGCCGAGCATATTTATGGCGCCATGAACCGAAGTTTTTGTTGTCTGGACCGGATCAAACTGGTAGTGAATCGGCGAGGCAGGACAAGCCAGATTGTAAATCTCATCGACTTCCAGGTAGAGAGGAAAGGTCACATCATGTCTGATAAGCTCAAACAGGGGATTAGCCAGGAGGTGCAGGAGGTTGTTCTTGGAACCCGTGAAAAAGTTGTCGATGCACAACACTTCATGTCCATCCTGAAGAAGTCTTTCACAAAGATGCGACCCCAGAAACCCGGCTCCACCCGTCACTGCTATTCTTTTATTCGTATGCATCAGCCAACTCCTCTGTGGTAAAAACCCCCTAGCTACCGACCTAAGCGCTCGAAACAAATTGGGGAGGATAAACCACCATATGTTAAAAAGCAAATGTATTGCATTTCTATTTGACCATTGTAACCGCTTGTCAAGAATGGCCCTTATTCATCTTTACCTATTCAATTCAAAAAAATGATAGCTCCAAGGCAGCATCCTCGCCACGATTTCCTTACATCCTGATCATACCAGAGCGCAACACAACAACCCCGCCTTGCGCAGCAGCAATGCGCCAAGACACTTAAATTTTCCAAATCCACTCTTTCCTTCCTGCAATTCTGTTCCGCGCCAATCAGCAAATGCTTGGGCAAACCCTCTTTCCCGCACTTCTATTTCGATACTGAGCGGTTCTCCTTCCGGCAGGTTCGGCAAATGGGGCAGAAACAGTTGTGGATCCTCACCATATGCTTCAAGAATGGGATATGGGGCCATTCTTAAAGCACATGCCGTGCCGGCAACAGCAAGGTCATACCAGGAAGCCCCTTCCCGCCAATGGACAAAGACTGCTCCGGAAACGGCACCGATTACCCTGAGCGACCTGATCTCGACTATGCCCGTACGTACGCTGGGATCAACCCGCAGAACCTTGGGGCGTGCAGAAGTGCACGGCACAGTAACACGGCATAGGCACCATGACCCGCTGTGATAGTGGTCGGTAAGCACCGCTTCCATTCCCCGGCCGCAGTCCCAGTAAACCTGAATATGGTTGAGGAAGACGGTGCAAGGGTTGCCGCCGAGCTGTTCTCTTTCCGTCAATCGGGACAACTCTCTTGCCCGCAGTCCGTTGTCGCGTGCCGTAAGCATGAAGGCACTGTTTTCTATTAAAAATGTCGGCGACATATCGGGATATTGTTGCTCACAGGCCTCTATCGCCCGGCGAAATTCATCCGCTGCCACCTGCCAATCCGGCCAGGCTCGGGCGGTTTTGCGCGCGCCGGCCTGCAATGTTTGCAGCAGCTGTGGATCACTTTTTAGCGTGTTCAGCCAGGCGATCACCTGTGATTCGTCGTCACGCGGAACGACCAGGCTGTTCTCCCCATGGCGAATATATTCATCGTGGCCAGTCACATCGTAGACGATCGCCGTGCCGCCGCAATGAAACATCTCCAACGGAGGGCCGAACATGCCTTCCACATAGCTGAGTTTTACCAGAACATCACAGGAGCGATAAATCTCAGCGGTCTGGTGAATCGGAACTCTTGAGAAACACCGATCCACCCCAGAATACTCGTGAACCTCGGAGGAGGTGAGGAGCCATACTTCATCAACATCTGCCTGACGACACAGGGCAATGGTCTTTTCGACATTTTTGAAAAACACTGCAAGAGGCCCTTCCACTAATACCCGCAACCGGCCAGGCCGTCGCGCCTCAATCACCGGTCCATTTTCCGCATAGATATCTTTGCGAATACCATTGCGCACCAGAAAAGAGGGCCGGTTATGACTCTCCGCCAGATATTGCTGAATCCACCTTGCCTCGGTAATGACCGGCAGAGATATGCGGTAGGTGTTTTCACACCACTGACTGAGGATATCAATATCCCGGTAGGCCGGGTTATCTGGGTCTTGCGCCTCAAAAAACCGCGATTCGATTGACTGAATAAAGTAGAGATATTTACGACTTTTGATGTTCGCCAGCTGATAGATACTCTGCCACCAGGTGGCTATCGTCAGGTCGAAGTGTTCATTTTTTAGATCAACAAATATCTTCCAGGTCAATTCTCGGGCTGCTGGATGCCATCCATATCTTCTTGCTTCGACCGGTTGCTCCGTCACAATAGTCACAGGATGCCCGATCCGGTTCAAGTGGATGGCATGCTCAAAGATTACGTAGGTGCCGCCGGAGATATCCGGTGAACCGAGAAGAAAGGCAATCTTCATTGCTGCTCCTTAAAGATTCGCCGATATCTTTTCCTGCCATCGATCGGCTGCAGCCATGCCAATCCAAGACGGCGGAAAATAATCGGCGGCCAGATACCGGTCTCCAGCATCCCCGCCGGATTCTTGCACAATCCCAGGAAATTTCGCAACCGTTGCCGAAGGGAGAGTTTTTCCGTGGAGCCAAAAGAGGTAAATTCAAAGAGCCCAAAATTTTCCAGGTGGTACAACCGGGCAAAAAAATCCACCTCCCCGGTTGCCGGGTGAAAGAGCATTCTCGCGTGCCGATCGGCAAACCAGGCAAGATCTGGCGGAGGACAATGCTCTTCAAGAAGAGCCTCGGTCAATTTTACAAACATCGCCAGATAGGCGTGTTGCAGTGGTTGAATTTGTTCTTCGAAAAGCCGCCTTTCCTCCGGCAAATCGAGAACCGTTACCACTACTGACGGATCACTGCCCACCCTCTTCAACACAGAACTGCCCCGTCCCCCCAGATGTTCGACAAGCTGCTCTTCGCTGAAATAACCATCGGCACTGCCGTGACTGGCGCCAAGCACCATTTCAAACAGCGACCGGTTATTGTTGTAGACATGGACGAAAGGGCTGTGTTCCGGGTAATCGCTGAACAAAAGTCCTATTTTTTTATTTTTCTCGGTCAGACCCGAAGGAGTGAGCAGCCCGAGATAATACCCCTGCACCGATACTGCTTCATCCATGGCAAAATAGATGTTATTCTGAATCGATCCCTTCCAGCCAACGTCCACCAGATGTAGTCCGTTTGCTCGAAAATCCACTGTAAAAGAATCAAGATAGGACAGAAAATTTTTCCGCTGCGCCCTTCTGTGCTGCTCATACATTTCTTGAAAAAGCGGCAACCGCAGGAGCGCCTTGAAATGTTCGTGCTGCTGCAAATTGGTGATGCGCGCCGTCCAGTCGCACGGCAGTTGCACCATGAGCGTAGCCAGTTGCACCTTGGAAAAATTCAGGCTGAGAATGAACTCGGCGAGTGTCAGGTCGCGATACTGGTCGAAGAGCCGGGAAAATGATTCCTGTTCGAGCGGCTGCAAGGAACAGATGAAGGTGGCCTTGCGAGACACCACAAGATAGTGGCTGGCTATCAGCACGCCGCCAAACATCTTTTCCTGATATAAAATGAACAGCCGCTGTAAAAACTCCCCTTCCTTGGAGCAAAAGAACACATCGGCAATCCGCCAAGCGTACAGATGCGAAAACAGGTTGGTAATAAACCGCCAAAGTGTCACACCCATTTCCGGGAAATGAATGTTTCCCGCAGCCGAGACAATGCACTCAAATCGCCGGGTTAACGCTAGAGTCCGATCCCTTTCCGATTTACACTCGGCCTGCCAGCGCGCATACCTTTGCTTTTGTTCGACGACATCGACAAGACTCGCCCGCAGGCCGGCCTGTTCAGCCATAAGCTTATCGGCATGGTGATTGTCGCCTATCATCCACAAATCTTCGGGGGGGCAGCCAAGTTTGCGCGCTACCTCTCTATACAGCTTAGCGGTGCCTTTGCTTACCCCGTAATCTGCAGAAATAAACACTTCAGCGAAAAGCCCCTGAAAACCATGGGCCGCCAGCATGATCTCGAAATAGCTTCGCGGAATATAAAAATCCGAAACCAGGCAAGTGACAACTGATCGGCTTTTCAGCCATCGAAGCAGTTCAAGTAGTTCGGGATAGGGCCGCTGCACCTGTATTTCAATCGCCAGCTCAATGTTGCAAAAACACCGAACAAACTGTTGTTCCCCGGCCAGCAACCCGAGCCCTCCGGAGATGCCGTTGATTATCTGATACAACCGACCACCGAGCTCCGGGAGACTGAACTCAGGATCCTTGCCCCGGGCAACGCTCTCGGCGCACAATTTTTTTTCCAGCCGTTGACGTAGGCCGTAGAAGAGTTCACTGGAAATATCTTCAACAAGCAATGAGAGTTGATGCGCCGCCAACACCTTGGTCTCTTCCGGCACGACCCTGCGATACACCAAGGTGTCAAAATAGTCAAAGCAGATCGCTTTCGGCAATCTGCTTTGACTGTTCAGCCTCGTCCGCAGGTCTTCGACCAGTTGTGAAAACGATATGGTGTCAGTACTTTTTATCATCCCCTCGATTTTCCAACGACCGAACCACCGGCCATCTTCGACAACAAACTATTTCCCAAGACCCAGGTATTTAACTACCCGAGATGGCCAGGACGAACGCATTCTCCGCAGTTCGTCTTCCATCTCTTCTATCTGCACCTGTAATGTCGCCAAGTTGTTTTCCTGGTGTTTTATCAGCGCATCCTGTTGCGCACGCCATTTCTCGCCGTCATCCTTTTGAATTTTCAACAAATTGTATTCGGAACAGCACTCATAGATTTTCATTTTATCGGAAATATTATTCTTTTCCATCACCTCAAGATAATATTTCCCTTTTGGAAAAAGGACCCCAAGGCCCCAGGAGTGTTGAAAGGAAAAACCGGGATACTGGGCGAGAAGCTCATGCCAGTAGCGTACCGACCCGTAGTCGCAAACGTCGGCAATATCGTGAAAAAGAACCACCCCATTATCTGCCAATTTAGGCAACCAAGTGGCGAAATCTTCCTGCACCGCCTCATAGGTATGAAATCCATCAATATGCAGCAGGTCAATCGAACCATCGGTAAAGGTATTGGCAGCATCTTTAAAATATTTTCGCAGAAGATGAATATCGGTGTCATTAAAAAGAGTGTCGGCAATCTCCCGCACGGTATCGTAGACCTTCTGCTCGTATTTGCCGGTATGGTCATCTCCTTCCCAGGTATCTATGGCCACGCAACGCGTATGAAGATGAAAATCCTGCACCGCCTGGCAAAAGGAAAAAAATGAGGTCCCCCAGTAGGTGCCAAGCTCGACAAAGAGTTTCGGCTGGAGAAAGACCATCAGGTCATAAGCAAACAGCCGGTGGCCATTCCAAGGCCATACACGATGATCGGGACAAACCTTCTCCGCCGCAAAAACAGGTGTATGTATTTGCCAGATCTTCTCAGTCAATGAACTTTACCTCACATTCCAAGAGAGGGTTGGTAAAAATCCCGTGTACCACCTTGCCGCAACTCAAAGCCTTGACCAGCAATACGTTGTGTGCCCAACATTGAATTATATGATGTAACGGATGCTCGCCTTGGCCGATCCCCAGGGTGATGAGATATTCATCCGGAGCAATATCCGGCCAGGCAATCTCCAGGGAAACCATCTGTCGTCCGACCGCCAGAGAATAGGTTCGTCCATCCAAACTGAGCGAATTATCGCCGGCAATACCATTTCCTACCCGGTCTTTGATGCTGTACCCAAAAATAACCTTGTCGAGGGGTACGAAGGCCTCGACAATCATCCGGATTTCCAGCGCGTCCCCGGCAAGCACGGTTGTTACTGTGTCCTTGGTAACAGACCGCAGGTTAACACTTTTGATCACTACTTCGCTCGCTCCGGCTATCGATTCAGAGCGCACCGTAATCCATGCGGGATCTTTTTCAGTAGATACCTGGGAAGCGGACGACGTTACTCCTGCCGATGGAGTATAAGACTGGTCGTTTTTCCTAAACAGTTCATTATGGACCGCCTTGGTATAATATTCGACCCCTTCAAGGGGCGAACCGGAAAAAATCAATTGACCCCGATCTAGGACAATCACCCTTTGACAGAGGTTGGTGACTGCATGCATGTCATGGGTTACGAGTACTTTAGTGCAGGTTTTCATTTTTTCTTCCATATGGCGGATGCACTTTTGTTGGAAGAACATATCCCCGACCGCCAACGCTTCGTCAACAATGAAAATTTCCGGTTTGACATTGATTGCTATGGCAAAGGCCAGACGGACAAACATGCCACTTGAATAGGTCTTTACCGGCTGGTCGATAAAGTCGCCAATATCGGCAAAATTCTCAATTTGCGCAAAATTTTTATCAATCTCCACCCTGCTTATTCCGAGTATCGAGGCATTCAGATAGACATTTTCCCGGCCGGTGAATTCCGGATTAAAACCGGCCCCCAATTCCAGAAGGGCGGAAATCTGACCATTCACGGCTATCGTCCCTGAGGTCGGCTGGAGGATTCCGGTAATGAGTTGCAAAAGCGTTGACTTGCCGCTACCGTTTCGACCGATAATTCCTACGAATTCACCCTGGTAGATATCCAACGAAATGTTTTTCAGGGCATGGAAAGGCCGATGGAATTTTTTTCTCAGCGGATGGAAAGCCTCTTTCACCCGGTCTGCATGGGATTCATACAGTTGGTAGGTTTTGGTGAGATTTGCTATCGAAATAACTTTTCTTTGCATAAAGACCAACTATAGAACATCAGCGAACTGCCCTTTCATTTTTCTGAAGATGATCGCCCCCACGAAGAAACAGCACATAGTCACAGCCCAAAAATAGAGGGTGTAATACGGTCTTTGCCAAAACGGCACGGCATAAATAAAAGAATCTCGATACCCCTGGATAATATAGTAGACCGGATTAAACTTCAGCAGTGTCTGGATATTTGGCGGCATGATGTTCAGGTCCCAGAAGATCGGCGTCGCCCAGAATCCCACTTGCATGACGACCGCCACTATCTGCCCGACGTCACGAATAAAAACATTGAGAGCAGCGACAATCCAGCCAAGCCCCAAGGCCAGAACCGAAAGACAGAACAGGTAATAAAAAAACTGCAGCGCATACCAGCCGAACCAGACCTTCTGAAAAATGAGAAGAATGATCAACAGCAGGACAAAGGCGGCGTGAGTGAACATACTCGACACCACCTTCACTACCGGAAGTATCTGCGAAGGAAAGACCGATTTTTTAATAAGGTGCGCATAACCGACAATGGCACCCGCCGACTTGAGCACGATATCGGAAAAAACAAACCATGGTGCCATACCGGCTGTCAGCCAGACGGCAAAAGGAACATCGTTCATCGGCTTAGTCTTGAAGCCGACACTAAAAACAAACCAGAATACACAAATCATCACTGCCGGTTGGATAAACGTCCAAACAATGCCCAACATCGATCCTATATATTGACTGGCAATCTCTCTTTTGGCGAGGGCCAAGATCAATTGACGCTGCTTAACGATGAGATAAAGAAATCTGAATACTCGTGAAAGCATCAAACAATACCCTCTAATGACCTTTGGGGAAAAATTATGGAACAAAAAAAGAGGTTAAGCAAAATAGACTTAACCCCTTTGTATTATTGGTACTCTCGGCAGATATTTGGATCTACAACCTGCGGCTTAAAGGGCCGATTAGAACTGTTTAGTCAAGGTAAACATCAGGAGTTAAGGGTAAGTATACCATACGAAATTATTGTAATTTTGTCATTTACTTTGTTCTCGAAGAGAAAACAACCTTCTTTGTGTAAATCTTCAAAAATCCTTTCGTAAAGGAGTGTCAGCGCTCCTTGGTCATTGTTGTCGTTTCTTCGGGATATGAAGGTGCTCGATCCGTCCCGACCGAATCATGACTCCGGGACCTTACGGCAAACGGCCATTCCCGTCGAATCCCAGCCTTTTACGCACACGCCAACTCACATCGGCCAACATATGCCGCAAAATATAGGGCCGCCGTGCAGTGAGAATGTCTTCCTGCAGAGGCACATACCCTAATTCACGCATTCTCAACTTGGACATCTCCTTTCTACCCACATCTCGGATGGTTACCCATGTCTTCTGGGCATCGTGGACACGAAAACCACCCAAGAACCGCGGTAAACACACAAACCGAGCACCCGCCTTGCGAAAACGCAGCAGCAGATCCCAATCCATGGCAAAGCTGAAATCCTCATCAATCCGCCCGCCGACCTTATCCCAAATCGCTCGGCGCCAGAACAAGGTTTCTTGCGGAATATAATCATTCCAAGAGAGAATGGCGTCGTCATGCCGAGGCAATATCCAGCGGCCGATTTCAAAGTCCCGCTCATCAATAAGGATGCGATGGCCATAAACCACATCGACCTCGGGATGTCCGGCAAAATAGGCCCCTACATAGGCGAGCGCCCCAGGGAGAAGAATATCATCGGAATTAAGCCAGGCCATAAGCTCCCCATTGATTTTGGTGAAGCCTTTATTGATCGCCTGACTCTGGCCTCCATCCGAGGTCGACTCCCAGCCTGACAATCTATCCGAGTACTGCTTCAGGATATCCAGCGTACCATCGACTGAGGCGCCATCCTGAACAAAGTATTCGAGAGCCGGATAGTTCTGATGCAAAACACTGTCGATCGTTCGTGCTATAAATTTACCCTGGCCGTACGAAGGCGTTACTAAAGCGATGCGCGGCCAGTCGCCTGAAAACCTGGAGTAGTCGGTTTTGGGCGGTAAGCCCCATGACTGCATGTGCATCGGTTCATGGTGTGCGAGCAAACCGAGCTTGGGATAACGGTGACGACGGTATATCCGGTTCAAGCGTCGAACCAAACGCCTATGCACACTATTCATTGCTTGAAAAAGAGTAGCGCGTTCGTCGCATGCCTTCTTTAACCCTTGGATAACTCTTTCCTTCTTGATACAGCTTGCTTCCAGTGCTTTCTTCGCAGTCAACAACCGATGGACGTCACCTACAAAATCAACCAATTCTTCAGGAAGCCCCTCTCCTGCTTCGACAACCGTCTCAGCAGTTGCATATCCCAGTTCTACCATCAGACCTCCGTTTAGATGGAAGAACAGTGCATTCACCAGAGGCGTCCAGGCCTGATCACCTTGCCATTCCGCCTGGCCTTCCCTGAAGAAATTAGGCTCTTCCCGGTGCAGTTCAGTAAAGGGGTTGACCCATGGCACGATATCGCCTGAATGATGCACTCGCTCCGCAAGTTGTTTGAGGACTGTAACCGACGGATTCAATAAATCCTCATATCGCACCACAAAAGTGTTATCGCGTCCCTGCCATTTTCGGTAGTGTTCAGCCCAACCGCCGTAGTAGTCAGCGCCAAGAACCAGATCGCGCAGCGACGGGTAAGGCGGTTTGGTAAAACGTTGATGGAAATGACTGTAGGATAAGCATGCCTTGCGACCATCGCGCACTATATAGATTGCCGGCTGATTGTCCCGTGGTGGAAGGTGCGTCTTGACAAGGATCGTTTCATCGGATCTCGTAGCATGTGCATAGAAATTCTCCCAATTGTCAGTTATATCCTTCATACCTATGCTTCGACGCACACCCTCGGATAGAACCGTAGGAATATTATCCGACAGAGTATCTATATCCATGGTTTTATTCAAAATAGTACGGAGAAGTGTATTGCCGGAACGGGGAAAGGACGCCAACCAGATAATCATATTGATATCCCTGAATGAAGTTGAAAAAACAGCCGACAAAAACACGGTGAAACAAATTCATGCATGAAGCGACCTATGCAAGAAATTCCACACGGGACAAGCCCAAAAAAGATTTCTTCAACCATGACCCCAAAACATTCTGGGACTTTGGCGTTAAAATGCTATCCAGTACCTTAGCAACGGCGGGCGCCTTTTTGCGGATGTAAGTGTTGTGATCGCCTGGAACCGGATGGATCTTCAAGGAATCTTTGGCCAAACATTGCCAGCTAGAATTGATTTCTTCGGTATTAGCGTATCGGGTTGAGACGATTATATGCAGAGGGCTGGCGATCGGCTCTGTTACAACCTGACTTAGCAGGGAGTAATAGTGGGCAACCGAATTGGGCAATGAGTGACTTAGAGCGGGATTGTCTGCCGAGCCGGTAGTGATTCTTGCCTGTATCGACTGCAAATGGTTAATCGTGCCGGGATCAAGCAGGACAAGTGATTCCATTGGATACCCTCGGCGTGTCATCTCCAGGTTTACAGCAAGGGCAACGCTCGCACCATGGCATTCACCGATCAAAGTGATTTTTTCGGTCAAACCGTTTTCCTCCAACTCATTAACAATATGTATGGCATGATCAGCCAATGCTGAGGCTTGCGGTGTGTGATCCAATGCGCCAGATCGAATGGCATAGAGGGGGCGCTTGCAGCCCATATGGCGAATGAGGGCGGCAAAGACGAGAATCTCATTCTCTTCACCCCATCCGCCGGGAATGAAAAAAACGCCATTACCATGCTTGGCCGACCGCAAAGGCACCAACAGTTTGCGTAACGGTTTATTTTCTTTAGGTTGAGGGAGGATTTCTTCGCTCACGACGGCAGAAACTCCCTGGACGGACGGGTCATCGAAAAATGATTGCATGGGCAAATCGACCCCGAACGTTTCTCTGATGGCCGCCACCACTCGCATCACCATCAGCGAATCCCCACCCACGTCAAAAAATTTATCCTCATTTCCAAGACTTGTCACCTCCAACGCCCGAAGAAAAATTTCGCGTACTCGGGAAGATACAGTTTCAGAGGCGTTAGGCGCGGCTGCGTTTGATCGCTCTGGTGCAGGGAGCTCGGCTCGATCCACTTTGCCGGAGGTGGTGCGCGGTAGCCGATCCAGGGTAATAAATCGAGCAGGCAATGCCGCCTCGGTCAACATGCCGCGCAGGTGCTCCAGCAGGGAGCCAGCCGTGGGCGGCTCGACCTCCGGATAGCAAACAATGTAGGCAGCCAGCCTCGCTGTTCCTTCTTCTTCGGCAAAGCAGTTCACCACCGCATCGCTAATACCGGGATGGGCTTTTAATGCATTTTCGATTTCACCGAGATCAACTCGTTGCCCACGAATTTTGACCCGCAAATCGTTGCGTCCGACGAACTTCAAAGCTCCGTCAGCCATAAACCGTCCTTGATCACCTGTGCGATAAAAGCCTTCATGGCAGTAGGGTGTCAATGCGAATCGCTCAATCGTATGCTCGGGATTTCCCAGATAGCCGGCAGCCAGCCGTGGACCACTGATACAAATTTCTCCACTGTCCCCGTGTTCGCCAGAGACGTCTTTGAGAGTGATTGCAACATGATCCAAAGGATGCCCGAGGGGGACGGTGTCGCCGTCCTCGCCTTTAAAGTCGACGATTTCGAAAGCACATACAGTTCCCGCCGTCTCCGTCTGCGAATACAGATTATAGATGCGAACCGGATGGTCAGTGGTATTTCGCCAGGTCTTGACGGTCTTCCAACGCAGGGCTTCGCCGGTGAGAAGGATCATCCGCACCTGATTATCCAACAGGCGGGCAGGTCGTTCCGGAGACATCAACGTCAGTGTGTCGAGGCAGGTCTGCCAGACGGAGGGTACCGTATCCCATACCGTCACCCCGGTGTCTTGCATCAACTGGAGAAATAACTTAGGGTCCACCCGTTCTGCATCGCCGGCGAGCACAATGGTTGCACCAAAGCACAGACTGCCGAACAACTGACGCACCGAAGCGGAAAACGTCAACGGCGCCGAATGCAGATAGCGGTCGGCCGGCGTCACCTCGAAGCAAGAGCGCAAGCCTTGCAGGTAAAGGGCGAGGCTGCCGTGCGAAACCGCTACACAACGTTGGACTCCCATCGAACCGGAGGTCGGCATCACATAAGCAAGCGTTGCCGGATTGAGCAGGTTTTGAGGAAAGGAAATGGAACTCGCTAGAGTTGCATCTTGCCAAGAAACAAGCGTGGTTTCCGCCATAAAACCGGTCAAGTCCCATTTCTCAACATATTCCGCTGCACAGAACAGCAGCTGAGGTTTGGCCATGGTGATGGCGGCATGGAGACGTTTTTTAGTCGCATGAACATCCAGGGGGAAATATGCGGCACCTGCTTTCAAAATCGCCAGGATGGCAGCGATGGCATGCGGGGAGCGGGGGAACAACAGCCCGATGATGCTGCCCGGTTTGGCTCCGGATTCGATCAAATGCTGGGCCATGCGGTCTGAAAGACCGTCGAGTTCGGCAAATGACAGGAATTCTTCACTGGTGACTACAGCAGGGGCCTCCGGGTTTCTGTCAACGGCTGAGGCGAACAAATCCAGCACGGATGGGGCAATGACCTTCCCCTGAAAACGTGGGCGCGGTCGTTCCGGTCGGGGTTTAGGAGCTGTCTTGGGCAGTACCACCACGGCAGAACCGGTCGTTGTAGTTGCCCCCAATTGATTCACCCCGACGATGCGGATTGCCACCTCGGTGCGATCCACGGATTCGCCGGGGGTCTTACCGATAACGATTCCCCTGTACCAGGTGGTGTCGCCGTAAAGAAGAGGTGCTCCCGTCTGCACAGACAATTTTTTGAGGAAACCGGCGTCGCCAATCCAATCGGTGAGCATGGGCGCAATCCAGGCAAAGCGCATCAAACTATTGTCAAACGGCGCCGGCATCCCCCTCTGGGCAGCCATCAGGAAGTCCTCGTGCTGCTGTGAATATTTGAGAGGCCAACCGGTTATCGGATTAATAGCCGTGGTATGCGGTTCCTTCAGAGTATCAAAATATCCCAACGATCCACTGCGGTACGAGGGGCCACTGCCGGCCTGCCAGCAAACCAGATCGCCTATCGACAAGGGCCCTCTTACAAATGTCGGCAGCAGCATGCCCGGATGCACTTCTTCACCTGCCGGGGCAGCTGCACCGGCGCGGGATTCGAATTCCAGTGCCATACGGATGGCAACACGTTGCGATTCCGTATATCCTGACATTTCCCGGTCGAGTAATGAATCGCCTTCTTCGTGGGCAATTCTTACCACGGTGCCATGGGCAACGGCGACTAATTCACCGTGTTGATTAGTGTATTTTGTTTCAGCAGGAATAAAAACCATCGGTCGCCCTTGGCGATCAAGGGACTGTGACACTTCAAGCTGATGGATACCGGCCGCCATTTGGTCGCCAAGCCTGATAGGGCGAAACCATTCCACGGAAACTTCGCCTATGAGACTTGTCAGCGGCACCGCCACCGGCGCCCCATGCAGGAACGGATACAGCACAGAGCAGATAAACCCGGGAGGCGCCAGTATTCTGCCAGCAATGCTCTTTGCCGCATAATCCGCATCTAGCCACAAGGGATTATCATCGCTGGTTCCGTAGGCGAAGTGCCGAATGGCATCCATTGATGCCACGGTGTTCCACAGTGGCCTTTCCCGAACCTCTGTACCGCTCAGTAGACGAGACGTCTCGACAAAATTGATTATACCTTTCTTTTGTGAAACAGTTTCTTGTCCCAAACTTGAGTCCTCGTGTTTTTTTATTAGTACCACATACTCCTAGCAAAATTTTCTGGTCAGCAAAAGGAAAAACGAAGTGCCTCTGTCTTTGATAGCGGTTTGCGGAATATTCTGTCTTGTCACAGAGACTTTTTCTATCGGTAGAAAGATGGTGCCATTTTGGCAAATATTTGGCGAAAAAAGCGATGAAAAACAAAAAACACCTGCCTCAAAAAGAAGCAAGTGCTGTATTTATTGGTACGCCCGACAGGATTCGAACCTGTGACCTACGGCTTAGAAGGCCGTTGCTCTATCCAGCTGAGCTACGAGCGCATAATGGCAAGAATTGGGGAGCGGTGATTTACGGTCGACATAATACTCAAAGGTTCTTAAAAAGCAACTTCATTCTTGCACTCACTCACTATCCCGCGCCCTTTTCCAGACCGGACCGTTCACCGTATCGATGATGATTATGCCTTTTCTCGCCAGTTCCGCCCTGGCTTCATCGGCAGCCTGCCAATCCTTCTTGACCCTGGCTTGTTCCCGGCGCTGAATCAGGGTATTCACATCAGGGGCCAGGGGACAGCCCTGAAGACGAAATACATTCAAAACCTCATTCATCGTGCCCAGGGTTTCGAGGATATAGTTCTTTTGGTCATTGTCCAGATTATTGACCTGAAGGATGGGATAGACTTTGCGCATAAAGTTATAGATCGCCCCCATTCCTTTGGAGACGTTGAGGTCGTCATCCATGGCCGCAAAAAACTGCTCTTCCATCGCCGTAACAAAGGCAGTGACCTCGGGGTGCGGACGGCCGGAAGGCAGGCAGTTGAGCTTGCAGGTGAATTCATCAAGGCGCCGGAGGGCGGTGCGGACATTGTCGAGCCGTTTGTAGGAAAAATTCAGCGGCTTGCGATAATGCACCGACAGCAACATAAACCGGATCTCCCGCCCGGTATAACCGCGAGCCAGCAACTCCTTGAGAGTGACGTTATTGCCGGCATCGACGGACATATTCTTACCATCGACGAGCACCAGTTCCGAATGCAGCCAATAATTGGCCAGCGGCTTGCCGGTGAGGGCCTCGGCAATGGCTATCTCATTCTCGTGATGGGGAAAGATGAGGTGCCTGCTGGAGGTATG
>JBBQVT010000016.1:0-42174 GCA_038211245.1 Desulfobulbales bacterium
GATTTTGATTTTTAGTACCTTACAGCTTATTTTCTTGTTTTTTTGCAAGAAAATAAGCTGTCCAAAGGTACTTATCCCCCACAAGGGGGGACTGAACAGAGTACCCCCTTGTGGGGTGCTAAGGGGAGAGTATGAGCGTACTCGATGATAAGATAAATGTGCATTTTCAGGGCCTGGTTGTTCGTAAAGACTTGGTCAAGATCGTCAAGGGAAATGCCATCGTTCCTTCCTATGTCCTTGAATATCTCCTCGGGCAGTATTGTGCCACCTCAGATGAGAAAAGTATCAAGAGCGGTATTGATACGGTCAAGGAAATCCTCAGTAAACATTATGTACACCGTAATGAGGCGGGTTTGACCAAATCGGTCATCCGTGAGAAGGGCAGGCATAAGGTTATTGATAAGATTGGAGTGCAACTGAACGACAAAGATGATGTCTATGAGGCCACCTTCAGCAACCTTGGTGTGTCTAAAGTTCTGGTTGATGCCGATACGATTAAGAAGCATCCGAAACTTCTGGTCGGCGGGGTTTGGTGTATCTCTGATCTTGAATATGAACCCTCTGAGGATAAACGTATTTGTCCTTGGGTCATGCAGAGCCTGAAACCGATCCAGCTCTCGCATTTCGATTATGATGCCTATATCGCTGCCCGGAAAAACTTCACGACAGAGGAATGGATCGACCTACTGCTCCAGTCGATTGGCTTCAACCCGGAGATGTTTAGTGCCAGGAGTAAACTCTTGCAGTTAGTCCGCCTTATTCCCTTTTGCGAACGAAATTACAACCTGATCGAACTCGGACCCAAAGGAACAGGTAAATCACATATCTATTCCGAGTTTTCACCGCATGGGATTTTGATATCTGGTGGTGAGGTTACGGCTCCAAAGCTTTTTGTGAACAACTCAAACGGCAAGCTGGGGCTGGTTGGATATTGGGATGCGGTTGCCTTCGATGAGTTTGCCGGTCATGATAAAAAATCGAACAAGGCTCTGGTCGATATCATGAAGAATTACATGGCGAACAAGACCTTTTCCCGTGGTGTTGAGACATTGGGTGCTGAAGCTTCTATGGTCTTTGTCGGCAATACGCAACATAATGTGCCGTACATGCTGAAGCATACCGATCTCTTTGATGAGCTGCCGTCGGCATATCACGATTCAGCCTTTCTCGACCGACTGCATTTTTATATCCCCGGCTGGGAAATTGATATTATCCGGGGGGAAATGTTCTCGGATGGCTATGGTTTTGTTGTCGATTATCTGGCAGAGATCCTGAAGAACCAGCGCAATCACGACTTTTCTCAGGCCTATACTGAACACTTTCAGCTGCTGAGCGATATTTCCACGAGAGACCGAGATGCGATACAAAAGACCTTCTCAGGTTTCATCAAGGTCCTCTTCCCGCATGGAGAGGCGAGCAAGGACGAAATTGAGGTTTTGTTACAGTTTGCCATCGAAGGCCGCAAGAGAGTGAAGGATCAACTCATGCGCATTGATTCCACCTATACAGCGGTGCAATTCGGATACACGACAGTTGGTACGGGTAAGAAAAAGTTGGTGAAGACGCTCGAAGAAAAGCAGTTTCCCCAGCATTATTATCCTCACGGTACTCCTGCGACTAAAGAAGCTGGTACTGATGCAGAAAAATCAGAGACATCTACTCCCCCTGCGGCTGAAGATGCACCAAAGAATACGATTCTCAAGGAACAGCACCTGGTCATTGAAGAAAACCAGAAAGGGATCTCTTTTGATGAATTGTTCGGACCCTATCTCAAAGGGGCCTCCAGATTAACCATAACTGATGCCTATCTTCGGAAGTTCCACCAACTGCGAAACCTGATGGAGTTGCTTGAAACTGTTACCCGTTTAAAATCCGATGATGAGGAGGTTGAAGTCCATCTCATTACTGTTGAAGACGACTTTAACGGCGAGCAACAGAAAGGCTATCTCATGAGTATCCAAGAAAACATCTGGAGTGGTGGCATTCGGTTTTCTTGGGAATTCGTCCCTGATAAATCCATTCATGCTCGCCATATTGTGACGGATAAGGGTTGGAAGATCCTCCTTGATAGGGGCTTGGATGTGTTCCTGGCGTTTGATGGTAAAGATGCTTTCTCACTTTCGAGCAGGTTACAGAAGTATCGATCTTGCAGAGGATTTGAAGTGACATTTGTCATGGAAAAATAGGATGAGCTGCGAAATATTGTGAGGATTGCGGCTCATTTCTTATGCCATCGGCCCTTATCCTGAAGAGAAAAAAGGCAAAAACACAACGATTGTTGCTCAGCTATAGGGTCTATGGTAAAGAACTCACTTGATTGCATAGCCGCGGAAAATTGTTTCGAGATACCAACCCAGCAGATTTTTGAAAAGGAGAGCCCATGATTAAAAAAATCGTACTACGCGATGATGAGATGCCCACCCAATGGTACAATGTCGTTCCCGACCTGCCAGGCGGCCTGCTGCCGCCGCTGGATCCGGAAACAAAACAACCTATGGGCCCGGAAAAACTTGCTAAAGTGTTTCCCATGGGACTCCTTGAGCAGGAAATGTCGACCACCCGCTTTATCGACATCCCCGAAGAGGTTCAGGAAATCCTCAAGATCTGGCGCCCCTCTCCGCTAGTCAGAGCGGCAAGCCTCGAGAAGGTGCTCGGCACCAAGGCCAAGATTTTTTTCAAGAATGAAGGGGTCTCCCCGGTCGGCTCACACAAGCTGAACAGCGCCGTGGCCCAGGCCTATTACAACAAAAAGGAAGGGGTCAAACGGTTGACCACCGAGACCGGAGCCGGACAATGGGGCAGCGCCCTCTCTCTCGCCGCCCACAAATTCGGCCTGGAGTGCAAGGTGTACATGGTCAGGGTTTCTTTTGATCAAAAGCCCTACCGAAAATCAATCATGCAGACCTTCGGCGCCACTGTCATCGCCAGTCCGAGCAACGAGACCAGGATCGGCCGGATGATCCTCGAGCAGATGCCGAACACCCCGGGCTCTCTCGGTATTGCCATCTCCGAGGCGCTGGAGGATGCATCATCGCGAGAAGACACTAAGTATGCCCTCGGCTCGGTCCTCAACCACGTTATCCTTCATCAATCGATAATCGGCCTTGAGGCCAAGAAACAGATGGAGATCGCCGGGGAATATCCGGACGTCATCGTCGGCTGCTGCGGCGGCGGCTCGAACTTCGCCGGTCTGGCCACCCCCTATCTCCCCGATTTCCTGAACGGCAAGAAGATCCGCTTTGTCGGCACCGAGCCGGCATCCTGTCCATCACTGACCGCCGGCAAACTGGCCTACGACTTTGGTGATGTTGCCATGACTACCCCGCTCCTCTACATGTATACCCTCGGCCATGATTTCATTCCGCCGGGCATCCATGCCGGCGGCCTGCGCTATCACGGGATGTCACCGATCGTCTCGGCCATGGTGCGGGAGAAGATCGTCGAACCGATGAAGCTGCAGCAATTGGAGTGTTTCGAGGCAGGAGTGCTGTTTGCCAAGGCAGAAGGGATTATCCCGGCCCCGGAAACCTGCCATGCGATTCGCGGCGCCATCATCGAGGCAATGCGGAATCCTGCGGAACCCAAGACCATCCTCTTTAATTTCTCCGGCCATGGGCTGATCGACATGGGCTCGTATGACAAATATTACGCCGGACAGCTGCAAGACTATGACTATCCGGCCGAGGCGATAGCCAAATCAATGGCCAACCTGCCAAAAATCTGAAGCTTGTGCCGTAGTTAAAAAGAGCCAAGGCCCGTTAACCTTCGTGGTTGACGGGCCTTGGCTTTTTATTCAGGAAACGATATCGGCGTCGATGCCGCGTTCAAGATTTAGAATGTATAGCGCAGAGATAGGGATAAAAGAGAAGATGTCTGATCCATTCCGGCACCGTCGGCAAAGAAGTAAACAACCCGCTCATCCTGGAAATGCCACTCCGAATCGCCCTGCATCATGTCATAACGCTGGTAGCTGTAGCCTGCCTCAATGGCGAAATGCGGGTTGATCAGATAACTGCCTGACACATCAAAGGCAATCATGTCACCGTCTTCACCTTCATCATAGGTGACCAGATTGCGCAAATAATGATAGTCGGTGGCCTCGCCCTGGACCAGTGGTGAATAAATAAACCGACTGTTCAGCTCAAAGGCATTGAATTTTGCCGCAACTCCCAAGCCAATATAGGGTGCAGTGAAGGTCTGTTCATAACCAATGGTGTTTATACTGTCGGAAAAGGTTCCTGAAGTATTCCGGAATCCTCCTTCCGTATAGGTGTACTCGCCGCCATAAGCCTCCCAGCCGAAATTGTCACGTTTGTAACCGGCAATAGCCTTCAATGCCACGGTATCGGTTCGAACAAAGGAGAACTCGACATTGAGATCTATTATGCTGCCTACGGTGACATCGGTTTTTTCATGATGCGACCAGTCCGTCCAGTCGCCGCCACGAACCATCCAGTCATAATCATCCATGGTTCCATCCCCGTCAAAGGCTTTGAACCAGCCATGAAAATTGACCGCCATCCAATCCCGAACCTTCATCTGCGCCCCAACTCCAACCATGAACAGATTGTCAATTGCCCAGGTCAACTCGCTCGGCTTCCAGTTTCCCTGTGTCGGCCAGTACACCAGTTCCTTTGATTCTCCCGTTAAATAGCCGGAGCCCAGTTCAAGGCTGAAAGAGACCGGCGAGGAAGGCTGTTCTGCTACCAGCTGTCCGCTTTTTCCAGGTGCAACAGCCACCGGTCCGGACGCCGAAGCAAGCTGTGTCCAGGAACACACCAACAAAGATGCCGCAACCAAACTTCTACTGCAAGCAATCAATTTATCCGGTTTCATTCTGTCTCCTACAGGGATGGTTGTTTCGAAATTATCCTTTGATGACGCATGCCATTGTACAATACAAATTGTCGTTTGCCAAAGGTTGCAGCAACAATTTACACTATGTCGATTGTTGGGACCTGACCCTTCAGATTATTATTGTCCCGCTGGCAAGTCACCGCGTAGCTCATCAACAGCTCAAATTTTTAGCCGACTACCCGCCGATACCCACATCGTTGCCGGGACGTCGAACAAAGCCTACCTTCAATCCGAATGGTTTCGCAATTTTCTCCAGTGTTTCAAGGGTCGGATTCCCTCTATCCTTCTCAATCTCCATGAGCACTCGAGGATACATTTTGAGCACTTTTGCAGCGTACTCCAATTGGGTCAGTCCCACAATTTTGCGCATCCGCCGCGTGGCCTGGCCGAGGGTCAGACGCCCTGCCTCAAGGTCGGCATACAGAATTTCTTTTTCCAGCCGTATGTCCTCCGGCATTCGCTTCTTTGTTGATTTTCGTGACATACCTAACCTTTTTTCGCCACCCGCAAATCGGTGGCAATTTCAGCGCATCGTTCTGCGACGCCTTCGATTACCTCTTCCTCAACTCTGCATTTCCGCATGGTGCCGGGGAGTTTCTCCACCGCTTCCAAATGACTGACAAGAAACGCCCTCGTCTCCTGCGCGTTATACGCGGAGAAACTTTCGGCCACCTTGCCCCAGTCCGGTCTACCAGGTATAGGTTCCAACTCCTTCTCCCAACGGCTGGAGCGAGGAATCCCTTCCGGATCGAGAAACATAGGCGCGAAATCGTAGAGCGGGGAGAGCATAACAGTACCGTCCGTATATTTGAGAAATGCGCTGTTACGGCCATGGTTATCAGTGTTCCGCAGAGCAACATTCAGTATCTCGCGTCGCAGATATTCGCGAAGTTCGACCTTTTTGTCGGTAGCGAAGGAAGTAATGGCCGCGCAGAAGAGTGAATGCTCGCCACGCCGTCCATATTCCGCAATTCCCGCGGCCGAACAAAGTGTTTCCAGGCCATGTCGGATCAGGCGGCCGTCTTGTATAATGCGGTCAAAGCGGGGAATAAAGAGGGCATCGTCAATAAGTTTAAGGGCGTTGCCGGTACGGATGCCGAAGCTGCGCGCAACTTCGTAATACGGTGCTTCATTACGTAGGACCTTCAGGTCCACATCGGTCTTGCCTCGCGGGAATTTGACGAGCCAGGAATCGAGAATATCCCTCTCCTCAAGCGCCCCGTCGGGGTGCCAACGCCGTTTCCGGTCCCGCACCAGGAGAAACTTCGGAGCATCCCCGGCAACATCAGTAGCTCCCGCCACCACCGCGCCGCGTGCTTCGGCATATTCAATAAAGTCAGCCTTCTTTTCGACTATCTCCTCCTCGGTAAAACCGGGATGCGATCCTGCCTGCGGAATAACCGCTTGGGCAACACGCAGGTTTCCCGGCGGATTTCCTGCACCGTTCAATAAGAGCTGCCAGTCGGCGGCTTCATTATTCTTCAGTCCAAGTCTCCGCCCCCAAACCCTTCGACCGGCGCCGGAAGGAAGAATATCCAATAGAAAAGCAGGCCATCCAGCGCTTTTATACAAATCGAAATTTACGGGATAATGCAACCCCACCCGCCACCCGGATACATTGTCCAAGTGAGCAAGAACGAAATCCATGTCATATTCGAACAAGCCCCCACCGTGAATTCCTTTGGCAATATCTCTTTCAACGGGCGCAAATGTCCCGGCGGTAAGCCATTTGCCATCGACAGATATCTGAATAGTTGCAATCATGCTATGAGAATAGATAAAAATATTCAAACATACAACTATAATTGTTATTAAAATAGCATATATTGTTTAAATTCAATGGAGGTGCTCTCTTTTATATGCTATTGTAGTAACCTGTGATGCTAAAGAAGTTTGCACTGGTTTTAGGCTCGAAAAACCGGAAAAGATACCGGCTGCCACACTCAAAAATTTTTTCCGAGAGCATTGGCTCTGTCCATGAGAATACCCAAACCGCACCATCTTATCTACGGCACCCTTGTCGATTTCCTGAGCGGGGAAGAGCTCACCGATACCGACGATGAGCGGATTCGTCAAGATTTGAGCAGGATAATGGTAGCACAGAAGGGTTATCCCAGAGAATCATTGGTTCCAAGATTGAAAATCGAAACCCTCTTTTCCCGGTGCTTTGTCGTTTCCACCATTGAACTGACCGTTTCTCTTCATGGAAAATTTTTCATGATCATCCGCTATGGCCCCGGGTCCCTGGTCAGCCGGGAGCGGGCGGCTATTGCCGCGGCAAGGGTGCTCTCGCAAGACTATCGTATTCCTCTGGCCGTAGTTACAAATGGCGAGGATGCAGAGCTTTTGGATACAAGAACTGGCAAGATTCTCGGATATGGGTTACATTCTATCCCCGATCATCCCACCGCCCTGAAAATGCTGGACCAACTCGAGTTCCTGCCGCCGCCTGAAACCATTCGCAGGGAGCGGGAACTGCGAATCCTCAATGCCTTTGATGTAGAGCGGTGTTGTTTTTAATTTCTTGAAAAAAACTCTCATTTATTGAAGGGAATTGCCATGCCGACAACACAAAAAAACTGGAGCAAAGCAAGTTGGAAAAATCATACGGCTCTGCAGCAACCATCTTGGCCGGACCAGCTGGCCGTCGACCGCGTCCTGGCCGATCTCTCCACCCTGCCACCACTGGTTTTTGCCGGGGAAATCCGCTCCCTCAAACAGCTCCTGGCCCAAGCTTCCAGGGGTGAGGCCTTCCTCTTGCAAGGGGGCGACTGTTCGGAGAATTTTTCCCAGGTTACCGCCCCAAATATTCGCGAAACCTTGAAAATTCTCCTGCAGATGGCTGTCGTTCTCACCTATGCCGGCGGCAAACCGGTCATCAAGATGGGAAGGATCGCCGGACAATTCGCTAAACCGCGCTCCGCCGACATGGAGACCATTAATGGGGTGGAATTGCCGTCCTACCGTGGCGATATGGTCAACAAGGCGGAATTCACCCCGGAAGACCGGATGCCCAACCCGAAATACATGCTCAAGGGTTACAACATGGCGGCCTCGACCCTGAATCTTCTGCGCGCCTTTACCAGGGGCGGCTTCGGCTCCCTGCAGCGGGTCCAGGCCTGGAACCAGGAATTCGTCACCCAGTCGCCGATGGGTAGATCCTATGACCGGATGGCTAAACAGATCAGCCAGGCCATCAGATTCATGGAGACCATCGGTATCTCGTCGGAAAACCCACAGATCAATCAGACCACCCTCTTCACTTCGCATGAAGCACTGCTCCTCCAGTACGAAGAAGCCCTCACCCGCGTCGATTCCATTACCGGCGACTGGTACGACTGTTCCGCCCATATGTTGTGGATAGGCGAAAGAACCCGGCAGGTGGACGGTGCACACGTTGAATTCCTGCGCGGCGTTCTTAACCCGATAGGGGTAAAAATCGGCCCAAGTTACGACCTCGACGATATCAAGCGGCTGATACAAATCCTTAACCCTGCCAATGAGCCGGGTCGCCTCACCCTCATTACCCGCTTCGGCATGAAAAAGATCGAAAAGGCTCTGTCGCCGCTTCTGCGGGAAATGAAAAAAGAGGGTTTCAATATCGTCTGGAGTTGCGATCCGATGCACGCCAACACCTACACCGCAACATCCGGACATAAAACCAGAAATTTTAACGACATTCTCTCCGAGATCACCTGCTTTTTTGAGACCCACTGGTCGGAAGGCACCATCCCCGGCGGAGTTCACTTTGAGATGACCGGCAACAACGTCACCGAGTGTACCGGCGGCGCCCACAACATCCTCGACGAGGAACTGGCCGACAATTATCTGACCTCCTGTGATCCCCGGTTAAATGCCGAACAGAGCCTGGAGGTCGCTTTTCAGATCGCCGATATGATCAGAAGCTGACCCCTTTCCTCTATTTTTTTCAACAACGGCGGAGTCCCACGTAAGAGTGGTACTCCGCCGTTTTCTTTGCCCAAGATTACATTTCCGTAATCTTTCTTGACTGACCTTTGTTCCCGTTTACAGTTCTCCAAAGAAGCAAAAAGATACGTTTCCGGAAAGAAACCTGCGACAGGTTGTTCTTCCATTATTCACAGAATGCGTAAAACAAGGAGAATTGCAATGAACAATAGAAAAGCCCATCTTTCAGTACCCGGCTTACTCGCCATCCTGCTTCTCTGCCTGACTCTGGTCGCCGGCGAGAGCATGGCCAAAGCGGAAGCCGATGTCGACACCGCCATCCTCGACAAGTCCTCTAAGGCCTTTGTCAATGTGGTGAAAAACGCCAAACCGGCGGTGGTGCATATCAAGGTGGAAAAGACCGGTAAAACTTCTTACCCAGGTGGTGGCCAGGGACCGGAAGAGATGTTCAATGATCGGTTTTTTGAACAGTTTTTCGGTCCGCATTTCCGCGGCCGGCAACCGAGGCAACAGCAGGAATTCAAGCAACAAGGACAGGGCTCGGGTTTCATTATCAGCGAGAAAGGCCTTATCCTGACCAACAATCATGTCGTTGAAGGGGCTGATGTCATCAAGGTCATTCTCTCCGACAACCGTGAATTTGTTGCCAAAGTTGTTGGAACCGATCCCCAGTCCGATGTGGCTCTGGTGAAAATTGACGATCCGGCCAACCTTCCCGTCCTGCCCCTCGGTGACTCAAATGCTTTAGAGCCTGGCGAGTGGGTTATTGCCATCGGTAATCCCTTCGGTCTCAGCCAGACGGTAACTGTCGGAGTGGTCAGTGCAACAGGGCGTTCCAGCGTCGGTATCAGTGAGTATGAGAACTTCATCCAGACCGATGCCGCCATCAATCCCGGCAACAGCGGTGGGCCGTTGATCAATGGTCGTGGCGAAGCGGTGGGCATCAACACCGCCCTCTTTTCAAGGACCGGCGGATACATGGGCATAGGTTTTGCCATCCCCATCAACATGGCCAAATCTATTGAGAAACAACTGCAGACAAGCGGTAAGGTTACCAGGGGTTGGCTCGGTGTAGTGATCCAAAACGTCAATAAGGATCTGGCCGAATCCTTTGGTCTGAAAAAAGCAGAAGGCATCCTGGTCAGCGAGGTGACGAAGGACTCCCCAGCGAGTAGTGCCGGACTGCAGCGTGATGACATCATTCTGCGCTTAAACGACACTCCGCTCACAGACGCATCCGATCTGCGAAACCTTGTTGCCCTTCTGCCGGCGGGCAGCAAAGCGACTTTGGATATCATCCGTGACGGCCGGGAAAAGAAGGTCCAGGTGACCATCGGTGAACAGCCGTCCAGTTTCAGCAGCGCCGGCACCGGCAAGGCAGTAAAAGAAAAAGAGACCCTGGATAAATATGGGCTGACCCTGCAGGAGTTGACCCCGGAACTGGCGGAAAAATTTGACTACAAGAGCAAAAGCGGGCTTATCATCAGCGATGTACAGCCAGGCACGCCGGCGGACTTTGCCGGTTTAAAACCAGGTTATCTGGTGGAGGAAATCGATAAGGTAAAGGTACAGAGCCTTGACGATCTGAAAAAGGCCCTGGGGCAAGGGGGAAAATCCGGCAAGATACTTCTCCGTGTCCGCTTCGGTGACTACTCTACCTATGTGGTGCTGATGACCAAATAAGGGTATGGGCAGACCTAGCCGCAGCCTTCTCAGTCGGCAACGACTTTCGAGGTTGCAGCTGGGTCTTCCAGGCGCCCCGGCTTACCGGCAATCTCCCGTCGCCGCGCCATGGCTATGCGCTCGACGATTTTGATGATCACCGGGAGTTTGTGAAAATCTCCAGTGGAAATCTTTCGCAGGACGACATCAGTCTTGGCAAGTACCGTTGCCGTACGTCTCTGCTCCCCGCCAAAATAGGCCATCTCACCAAATATCGTGCCTGACTCAATGATTGAGAGGAGTTCGCCTTTGCCATTTACGGTTTTTGCCGTACCGCTGTCCAGGTAATATATGCCGTCGGGTACGCTGTCTATCTGGATGATGGTTTCACCCTTTTTCCGCCACTCCAGTTTAAAAAATTTCTCCCAATCGGTATCGACCACCAGGGCGTGATAGAATTCCGGATTCATGGCCTGCAACAGTTGTTTCGACAAATGAAATAACCGCTCGCCCAGGGAATCCCTTTTTTTTTCCAACAATTTCATGCCGGTTATGATGAAATCCTTGGCCGGTAGCGGTGTCTCACGGATATACTCAAGAATTCTCGCAATTCCGAGATCCTCCTTGGCGGTTATCGCTCGGAACAGGTTTTGCGCCTGCAGTAATTCTTCCCGCACACGGGGAAAATCGGGGACGAGCCCCAGCAGCTGATTGCCGACGAAATATTCCATCGCCTGGTTTTTCACGCAGATAAATTCCAGCAATCGTGTCTCATCAATATCTTGCGAACAATTGTGGATGCCCGGCTTGTAGAGGGTGAAGATATTCATCGGATGCTCGACACTGGTAAGACTCACCTTGGCGATATTCACCAGATAGCGGTCAAACCCTTGTTGGTTTTTTGCTACCTCGCGGTCCATCAGAAGATGGGTGCCAAAATGGCCGCACAACTCCTCAAGACGATTGGCAACGGCAAAGCTTGCGCCGAATTTAGCCATTCGGGTGCCGAGCTTCGCCTCGATGATGCGCCCGAGGAGTATCCCCATACGGGTTGGCGCCAGTTCTCCTCGGGTAATGGCTTCGGCCATTCGTAGGGTTGCCTGCAGTGCCCTGGTGCAGACCCCGGAACGATCTTCCCCGGGTCGCTTATCAAAAATTACCAGGCAGCCGTCGCCCGCCGAAGGTTCAACCTCCAGTGGAAAATTCTCTTCCCGATAAAGAAAATCGTTAATTCGGCCGTGATAATCAATAAGGAAATCTCTGATCTCCTCCGGCTCCATCCCCAGAGATTTTCGTGAATACTGAACCATGTCGGTCATCAGTATCACGACTTCCCTTTCCAGTCCGTTACTCATCTCTTTCCCGCTCAAACACTGAGTGAATTCTTTTTTATTTCAAGTGGATGGATTATCATATCCGGGCTCTATATAGTATCGAAGACAATCAGCTGATCAAGCCAATAAAGGTAATGGCGGCAAGAACAACAACAAAAAACCAGGCGATCTTGACGTTGACGGAATTATCTTCCTGATGGTGCTCATGCGGGGCGTGCGACATGGTTGAACCTCCATAAAATTGTTTTTAAACAATCCTGAAACGACACTCTTTATGCTGCCCCTGAGGGGGAAAACATGCAAAATACTTTCCTGGGGGAACTAACTGCTCCTAAATATCCCTTGCAACACCTCGTGCAGATTGGCAACCCCGATAAGTTCGATATCCGGCTTCCAGGTCAAACGCTCCTTATTGCCGGCCGGAAGCACAAAGCGGGTAAAGCCAAGACGCTGGGCTTCGCGAATCCGTACATCAACGTGACCTATGGCGCGAACCTCGCCGGCCAAGCCAACCTCGCCACAGACGACGGTGCTGGGTGAAATCGGTTTTTCGAGAAGACTTGAGGCAAGAGCGCTTATTACCCCCAGATCAAGGGCCGGCTCATCGATCCGCATCCCTCCGGCGATGTTTAAGAAAATGTCATGGCCGTAAAGATCGAGACCACCCTTTTTCTCAAGCACGGCGCAGAGCAGGGAAAGTCGCTGCTGGTCGGCGCCGATGGCCGTGCGCCGAGCCGTCCCCAGATTGGTCGGACTGACCAGGGCCTGCACCTCGACGAGAATCGGCCGGGTTCCTTCAACGCTTGGCAGCACTACTGACCCGGGTTCATTCAATGGCCGTTCCGCAAGAAAAATCTCCGACGGATTACTGACCTGAACCAAGCCCTCTTCCTTCATCTCAAAAACGCCGATCTCGTTAGTCGAGCCGAAGCGATTTTTGACCGTGCGCAGGATGCGAAAGGCATGGCTGCGATCGCCTTCGAAGTACAGGACAGTGTCGACCATATGCTCCAGAACCTTTGGGCCGGCAATGGCCCCGTCTTTGGTGACATGGCCGACGAGAATAACTGGAATATTTTCTTTCTTGGCCATGCCGAGCAGGCGATAGGCCGATTCCCGGACCTGACTGACCGATCCGGGGGAAGAAGCGAGTTCGCCGCAAACCAGGGTCTGAATTGAATCAACGGCCAGGAGGCTGGGGCGCATGGCACGGGTCATGGCGATAATCTGTGCCACATCGTTTTCGGTGGCGAGATATTCTTCGGCTCGGATGGCGTCAAGACGCCGGGCGCGCATTTTAATCTGCCTTGCCGATTCTTCACCGGAAACGTAGAGCACTTTCCTGTTTTGCGAGGCAATGGCAGCCAAAAGATGGAGAAGCAGAGTCGATTTGCCAATCCCCGGTTCGCCGCCTATGAGAACCACTGAACCGGGAACTATACCGCCGCCGAGAACCCGGTCCAATTCCTCCATGCCGGTGCCGATTCTTTCTTCATCGCCATCAGGGGCCATGGCCAGCGCTACCGGTTGGGCATAGGAGCCGGGGGGAGGCTGGCGGATATCGATAATTTCCTCAACCAGACTCTCCCATTCTCCACAACCGGGACAGCGCCCCAGCCACTTGCCGCTCTGATGGCCGCACTGTTGACAAAGATACACCGGCCGACGCAACTTTTTGTTCGTACTATTCATAAAATTTCCAATTGCCCCGAGAGTAAAACCTCAGAGGCCTTTACACTCCGCGAAAACGGTCTATACTTTGCTGAGTCTTGGCACGAAGTTGCCGAACGCCCGACCCTTGACTTGTAAGGAAAGTTTGTGCTCTTGTCATATTCCCCAAGAATTGAAGGGTGCGACGGGTGATCACCCAACTCACTTGTTATACCAGCAAATACAATGGAAAAGCAACCGAATGTAACGTCTACGCCAAACCCCGGCTGGATTCCTCTGTCCCACTCCCTGCTGTTAATGATCAGTCGGAAACAGCTTTTCGGCTGGAGCCTTGCTCTTTTTCTGATCACCAGTCTCCTCACCTGGCTGGGGTATCTGGTAACCGTCGGGTACATCGATAATCTGACCAGCAGCTATATGACCATTGCCCCGGCTACCGATACTCTGTGGGGATGGATCAAACATACCTGCTGGCAGTTGGGGCGGTGGCTGTTTCTCATTGTCTCAAGAATAGTCGCTTTTTATCTCGCCTTTCTCATCGCCTATACGCTGACCACACCGGGTTATGCATTTCTCAGCGCCGCCGCCGAGAGATTGCACGCCGGGGCGAATTTCCATGCCGAGGCCGGGTTTTCCTTGATCGGAGTTGTCCGCGATATCTTCGAGGGTCTGAAGATCGCCTTCTTCGGAATCGGAGTGACCATTGCCGCTCTTTTGGTGAATTTTATACCAGGCTTTGGCCAGGTAGCCGTGGTTCTTATTTATACCTTTTATTCAACCCTGATGTTCATCGATTACCCCGCCTCCCGCCGCCGTTGGTCGCTTGGGAAAAAACTCAGTTGGTTGCGAACCCACAATGGCAAAGCCTTGCGCATTGGCCTCTTGCCGGCACTTATCAGCATGATCCCGCTGCTCAACATTTTTGCTGTCGCCCTGCTTTTTCCCCTGCTGACCATCCACGCCACCTTGAATTTTTCCGCCATTGAGCTGGCAGCAAAGCCGTTGTCAAAAAATAACATGGCCAAAGGCATATCCGAAACGGTATAAGGATCGGTAATAAAATGGGTGAAAATGGCCCATTGCATCTCCCGGAGGAGAATTTTATGGGAACAGAGATTGAAAAAAAATTTTTAACCGCCGACAATAGCTGGCAAGGACTTGCTGTCGGCAAGGATTATTGCCAGGGATACCTGAACTCGGAAAAAGGTCGGACAGTGCGGGTGCGAATAATTGGCGACCGGGGTATTCTGACCATTAAGGGCCCGAATGATCAAGGGGCCAGACTCGAGTACGAATATGATATTCCCGTCGATGACGCCCGGGAAATGCTCGATCTTTTGTGCCATAAACCTTTGATTGAAAAAACCCGCTACTGCATTCCTTTTGCCGACTTCATCTGGGAAGTTGATGTATTTAAAGGCGCTAATGAAGGTTTGATAATGGCCGAAATTGAGCTTCTATTTGTCGACCAGGAGTTTGCAAAACCTGCGTGGATCGGTCGGGAAGTCACCGGCGATAGCAGATATTACAATGCTAATTTAGTACAAAACCCTTATTCCGCCTGGAAAGGATGACGCTGTCTTTTTCAAGAAATCTTTCACTTATAACCATGTTAAAACTATTTTACTATTTTTCTCTAAAGTTATAGTATGGGAACGGTTGTCGTCAAGAGTGGTTTATTTGCGCATTTTGACACCATCTTTTTACATCGGCTTGTGTGTATAGGCGTAGGTCTACAAAAAGACCTGCATTGATAATTATTACAGGAGATCAACGCGATGAGAAAAACGAAGAATCTGATTGCTGCATTCTGTGGTGCTACCCTGTTGCTGGCATCGATACATGCCGGAGCGGCGCCAAAGACCCTGGTGTTCTGCTCGGAGGGCAGCCCAGAGGGTTTCAACCCGGCCTTTTATACCGCCGGAACGACCTTTGACGCCTCTTCACGGCAAATTTTCGATAAGCTTACAGCCTTCAAAAGAGGAACAACCGAAATCGAACCGGGACTGGCGGAAAAGTGGGATATTTCTGCCGATGGCCTCATCTACACCTTCAATCTTCGCAAAGGGGTGAAGTTTCATACCACTCCCTATTTCACCCCGACCCGTGATTTCAACGCTGATGATGTCGTCTTAACCTTCATGCGGCAATTTGACAAGAACCACCCCTACCATAAGGTCGGTGGCGGCAAGTACGAGTATTTCAACAGTAACTCCATGCCGGACCTCATTAAAGAGATTGTCAAGGTTGATGACGTTACCGTCAAATTCGTTCTCTCGCGTCCTGAAGCACCGATGATCGCGCACCTGGCTATGGATTTTGCCTCGATCTTTTCCGCGGAATACGCCGACAAGATGATGAAGGCAGGAACCCCGGATAAGTTCGATTTTGAACCGGTCGGCACTGGGCCTTTCCAATATGTCGCATACCAGAAAGATGCGGTTATCCGCTACCAGGCACACCCCACCTACTGGCGCGGCAAGGCCGCCATCGATAATCTGGTCTTCGCCATCACCCCGGATCCCTCGGTTCGGTATCAGAAGCTGAAGGCCGGCGAGTGTCATGTGATGCCCTACCCGAACCCAGCCGACCTCGAGGCAATGGCCAAGGACCCGGCTATCACCTTGATGAAAAAGGAAGGCTTGAATGTTGGTTACCTGGCCTATAACAGCTCCATTGCCCCCTTCGACAATGTCAAGGTTCGCAAGGCGCTGAATATGGCTATCAATAAGCAGGCAATCCTCGATGCGGTGTACCAGGGTGCCGGCAAAATCGCCAAGAACCCCTTCCCGCCGACCATCTGGTCCTATAACGACGACGTTGTCGATGATCCCTATGATCCTGCGGCAGCCAAGAAGGCCCTGTTGGATGCCGGGGTTAAAGATCTGAAAATGAAAGTCTGGGCGATGCCGGTGCAGCGCCCCTATAACCCGAACGCCCAACGCATGGCTGAGATGATCCAGTCCGACTTTGCTCAGGTAGGTGTTACCGTGGAAATAGTCCGCTATGAGTGGGCCGAGTATCTGAAACGATCCAAGGAAAAAGATCGGGATGGCGCAGTGCTCCTCGGTTGGACCGCCGACATTCCTGACCCGGACAACTTCCTCAATGTGCTTTTAAGCTGTGATGCGGTCGGCAATGCCAACCGTGCTCAGTGGTGCTATAAGCCCTTTGATGATCTGGTGAAAAAGGCCAAGGTAGTTTCCGATATATCCGAACGAACCAAACTCTACAAAGAAGCGCAAGTTATCTTCAAAGATCAAGCCCCGTGGGCGACCATTGCCAACTCTATCGTCTTCCAGCCGGTGCGAAAAGAAGTGGTCGATTTCCGCATTGATCCCTTTGGCGGCAATGTCTTCTATGGCGTTGACCTGAAGTAAGCGTCAGACTCAGAGGCCGGGTAGAAGTATCTGCCCGGCCTTTTTTGCATGCCGACACTTTTTCCTGAGACTCCTCCATGTTTGTCTATTTTCTGAAAAAACTGATAGTGGTTCTGCCCACATTTTTCGGCGTTACTTTAGTGGCCTTCGTCTTCATCCGCACTCTGCCCGGCGACCCGGTCATGCTCATGGCCGGGGAACGGGGTATGAGTGAGGAGCGCCATGCCGAACTGATGGCCGAAATGGGCTTTGATAAACCGGTCCTTGTCCAGTATGGCCTGTATCTCAAGCAGCTGGCCGGGGGCGATTTCGGCACATCCATTATCACCAAGCAGCCGGTTTTAAAGGAATTTGCCGCTCTCTTTCCGGCCACGGTCGAGCTTTCCCTCTTCGCCATGATCATCGCTGTGTTCTTTGGGCTGCCCGCTGGGATGATCGCCGCTACCCGTCGGGGCTCAGCCTTCGACCATACAGTCATGACCGGTGCTCTGGCCGGCTATTCGATGCCGATCTTCTGGTGGGGACTTTTACTCATTATCTTCTTTTCCGGAATCCTCGGCTGGACTCCGGTATCCGGGCGAATTTCACTGCTTTACTATTTCGAACCGGTGACCGGTTTCATGCTCATCGACAGCCTGCTTTCCGGACAGGCGGGCGCCTTTTCCTCGGCCATGTCGCATCTCATTCTCCCATCAATAGTCCTCGGCACTATCCCCCTGGCAGTTATCGCCAGGCAGACCCGCTCCGCCATGCTTGAGGTGTTGAGCGAAGATTATGTCCGCACCGCCCGGGCCAAAGGCCTCGGACCGCTACGGGTTATCGGTCTGCATGCCCTGCGCAACGCCATGATTCCGGTTATCACCGTGATCGGCCTGCAGGTCGGCGTGCTCTTTGCCGGGGCGATCCTCACCGAGACCATTTTTTCCTGGCCGGGCATCGGCAAGTGGATGGTTGATTCGATTTTTCGCAGAGATTATCCGGCGGTGCAGGGTGGACTTCTACTCATTGCCGCCATTGTTATGATCGTCAATCTGGTGGTTGATCTGCTTTACGGTCTGATCAACCCGCAAATTCGCCACACGGATTAGGTAAATTCATTATGACCGAAATCGCCATTCAGGAAGTTATTGATAATCGTCCAACCGGGTTTCGTGCAGTTGTTACCGAATTTTGGTCCTATTTCAGTGAAAACCGCGGCGCAGTCGTCGGTCTGGTATTTTTCATCGCTGTTGTTCTGATTGCCGTTTTTGCCGATTTTATCGCCCCCCATGCCCCAAACCATCAATATCGGGATGCCCTCTTGCAACCGCCGTTCTGGCAGGACGGAGGCAGTATAAAATTCCCTCTGGGTACCGATGCCATCGGCCGGGATATGCTGTCGCGGCTTATTCATGGTGCGCAATATTCACTTTTTATCGGCTGCATCGTGGTGTCACTCTCCCTTGTTGCCGGCATTATTTTTGGCCTTTTAGCCGGATTTTTCAGGGGCCGGGTCGACACCTTTATCATGCGCATCATGGATATCGTCCTGGCTTTTCCCAGTCTGCTGCTGGCTCTCGTTCTCGTCGCCGTTCTCGGACCGAGCCTGATAAATGCCATGATCGCCATCGCCATTGTGCAGCAACCGCATTATGTCCGTTTGACGCGGGCGGCAGTCATGACGGAAATGACCAAGGATTATGTCACCGCCGCCCGGGTTATCGGCATACGCTCGCTGCGCCTGATGTTTGTCACCATTCTCCCCAACTGCATGGCCCCGCTCATCGTCCAGGCGGCTCTCAGTTTCTCGACCGCCATCCTTGATGCCGCGGCCCTCGGCTTTTTAGGCATGGGTGCCCAGCCACCGACACCGGAATGGGGGACTATGCTGGCCGAGGCCAGGGAATTTATCCTGCGCGCCTGGTGGGTCGTAACCTTTCCGGGAGTGGCCATTCTCACCACTGTCCTGGCGATTAATATGATGGGCGACGGCTTGCGTGACGCCCTCGATCCGAAACTCAAACGTTCATAAGCGCACCATGTCATTACTCGAAATTGCCAACCTCAGCGTCGCCTTTCAAACGGCCGGCGGTCTTTTCACCGCCGTTGACCGGTTCTCCCTGCAGATTGAACCGGGTGAAATCGTCTCCATCGTCGGCGAGTCCGGCTCCGGCAAGTCTGTTGCCATGTTGGCCCTTATGGGCCTTTTGCCTTGGACCGCGACCGTTACAGCGGATGTTCTGCGTTTTGACGGTCAGGACCTGAAAACCATCAACAAACCACAATTACGCAAGATCATCGGTTCCCAGATGTCGATGATTTTCCAGGAACCGATGACCAGTCTCAACCCCTGTTTCACCGTCGGTTTTCAGTTGACCGAAACCCTAAAAATTCACCTCGGCATGAATCGCACCGAGCAGAAGCGGCGGGCCATCGAACTCCTCGAACTGGTCGGTATTCCCGAACCGGAAAAACGTTTGTCAGCCTTCCCCCATCAGCTGTCCGGCGGCATGAATCAACGGGTGATGATCGCCATAGCCATCTCCTGCAACCCGCGATTGCTCATCGCCGATGAGCCGACCACCGCCCTCGACGTTACCATCCAGGCACAGATCCTTGACCTGCTCATGAAATTGCAAAAGGAAAAAGGCATGTCGCTGGTCCTCATCACCCATGACATGGGGGTGGTGGCCGAGACCGCCGAACGGGTGTTTGTACAATACGCAGGACAACAGGTGGAACAGCAGTCGGTCATGGGACTCTTTGCCCGACCGCACCATCCCTACACCCAAGCCCTTTTAAACTCTCTGCCGGAGCGGTCGAATTCACGGATTCTCCCGTCCATCGCCGGCATCGTCCCCGGCCAGTTCGATAAGCCCCGGGGCTGCCTCTTCTCACCCCGTTGCCACTATGCCACCGATCTTTGCCGCACAAAACCGCCGACCCCGGCAACCGCCGACTTCGGCTATGCCCTGTGCCATTATCCCCTCCTCGAAGGGGTTCCGACCAACTACCCCGAGGAGGTGCGCGCATGAAAGGTGACGTTGTTCTTGAGGCCACAGACCTCACTCGCCATTACCATGTCGATCGCGGCACCTTCCGCAGTCCAGCGGTTTTAAAAGCTCTCGACGGTGCGACCTTTACCCTGGCCAAAGGCCGGACCCTGGCGGTGGTCGGCGAATCCGGCTGCGGCAAATCGACCCTGGCGCGGTTGGTGACGATGATCGAAAAACCGACATCGGGCATGTTGAATATCGGTGGCACCGACATCACCTCCGCCGATAAGCAGACGCTGATGGCTCTGCATAAAACCGTGCAGATCGTCTTTCAGGACCCTTACGGCTCACTTAACCCACGGCAAAAGATCGGCCATGCCCTGGAAGAACCCCTCCTGGTCAATACCCCCATGGGCAAAAAGGAGCGGCGGGAGGCGGCGATGAACATTATCAATCTGGTCGGTCTCAGGCCGGAGCATTATGATCGTTATCCGCATATGTTTTCCGGCGGCCAGCGGCAGCGCATTGCGGTGGCCAGGGCCCTTATGCTCAATCCGAACATCGTCGTCCTCGACGAACCGGTCTCGGCTCTCGACGTCTCAATTCAGGCGCAGATTTTGAACCTCATCGCCCTCCTGCAGGAGCAATTTGACCTGGCCTATCTGTTTATCAGCCACGATCTGTCTGTGGTCAAACACATCGCCGACGAGGTCATGGTCATGTACCTCGGAAAACCGATTGAATCCGGCTGTCGCGACACCCTGTTTGCCAAACCGCACCACCCTTATACCAGGGCACTGCTCTCGGCAACCCCGGTGGCCGATCCGTTCAGGGTCAAAGAACGCATTGTCCTCCGCGGCGAACTGCCCTCACCCATCGCCCCGCCATCCGGCTGCACCTTCCATCCCAGATGTCCGTCGATGACCGATATCTGCCGCGACAAAGCGCCGGAGACACAGGAAATTGACGGCTGCCGGGTGGCCTGTTATCATCCAAAGGTCTACCCTCCTAAGGAATAGATTTCGCAGCTATATACCTTTGTTAAGACCCACACCCGGAGGACCCATGAAATACTTATCTGTAGCAGAAGGTTGCACCATCCCCGCCCTCGGTCTCGGAACCTGGAAATCGAATAAGGGGGAGGTTGGTACGGCGGTCAGCGAGGCCATAAAGATCGGCTATCGCCATATCGATTGCGCCCCGATCTATATGAATGAACAGGAGGTTGGAACGGCTCTGAGCGCCGCCCTGCAATCAGGGCAGGTGAAAAGGCAGGATTTGTGGATCACCTCAAAGCTGTGGAACAATGCCCATGCCAAAAAGCATGTTCGGCCGGCGCTGGAAAAAACCCTGCGGGAATTGCAGCTCGACTATCTTGATCTCTTTCTCATCCACTGGCCGGTGCATTTTCAGCCAAATGTAATGTTTCCAAGGCGCCCTGAGGAGTTTATCGCCCCTGCGGCCATCCCCATCGGCGAGACCTGGCAGTCCATGGAAACGCTGGTTGAAGAAGGTTTATGTCGCTTCATCGGGGTATGTAATTTCAACCTTGGCCGTCTTCAGGAGCTGAAGGGGCAGGCAAGTATTCAGCCTTTGATCAATCAAATTGAGCTGCACCCCTATCTGCAACAGGTGCGGATGTTGGAATATTGCCAAACCAACGGGACGCTTCTCACCGCCTATTCACCCCTCGGCTCAGGTGACCGACCGGCAGGCATGAAAAAAGCCGATGAGCCTTCCCTGCTTAATCATCCGACCATTCTTGAGATAGCCGCCACACAGAATTTCACCCCCGGCCAGGTTCTTTTGGCATGGGCCTTGGCGAGGGGAACGGTGGTCATCCCAAAATCAGTCAACCCCGGTCGCCTGCGGGAAAACTTTGCGGCAGCCGACCTGTCCCTCAACCCAAAGGATATAATGGCCATTAACTCGCTGGAAGCGGGATATCGTTATGTCGACGGTTCATTTTTCGCAAGCCCCGGATCTCCCTACACCGTCGACAACCTCTGGGGTAACGAATAGGTTACCGGCCACAAATCCTGGCCACCACGGCGAGAGCCTCCTCACACATCTTGCCCTTATAACGGTGGCCTAAACCGGCAGCAAGCATTTCATAGGTGAGCAGGATTCCTTCCCGCGCCACCACGGCCAGTGATGCCAAGGCCTGCTCCGACGAGCGTATCTTTAAGTCAGCAAAATCTATGGTTATGATCTTTGCCCGAGTATCCGGCAGATCAAGCTTGCTGTCTTTGACAACCAGCGAATCCCCAGAAAGAGTACTGAAGACTTTTTTCCTCCTGGCTACACCTTCAGCTGCAACGCACAACACCACCGCCGGAGTGCCGATCCCGGTATACTCAATCGGTTGGCGGTCAAGAACCACCTCGGCAATCGAATGGCCGCGCAACACGGTGATCGGATAATCGTTTTTTTGGCTGACATGCAACCCGCCACTCATCGCCGCCAGGCAAAGGATTTCCCCAACGGTATTGATATACTGCCCTGCCGACCCAAGGACCAGCACGTCACAACGCTTATGTATGGGGGCCTCACAGATTGCGGTGACGCTTAAAGGTTTTGATGCGGCAGGTGCACTGCCTGCCAACCGGTGATAATGGGCCGCATACTCCTCACGTTCATTGCCGGCAACCGGTCCACTCATTGCTGAACTTGCCTTGATATCCTCTGCCATTTGCGCCGGAGTGATCCGGTTCCTTTTAGTATAGCGTCCCGGACAAAGCCCCCAAATATCCATCAAAGAAAAACCAGGATACCGAAGTGCCTGCACCAGAGAAGCGACCAATTCGCGGCCGCTGGCCATGGTCCGGTCAACATACGGGGCACCGGCGGCAACGGCAACCCGACAGATATCAAGGGGTGCCTCCAAGGCATTGAGAAAACCCGAGGAAGTCCGGCCCGTTGTCGGTGTAGTGGCCGAACACTGGCCGCCGGTCATGCCGTAGTTGAAATTATTGAGGACCAGCAGGGTGATATCGAGATTTCGCCGACAGCTGCTGAGAACATGGGCGCCGCCGATTCCTAAGCCGCCGTCGCCCATAACGACGATCACCTTCAGGTCCGGCCTGGCCATTTTAATGCCGGTGGCATAAGTCAGGGCGCGACCGTGCAGACCATGAAAGGCGTGGGTATTGAAAAAGGTGTCAAAAAGCCCGGAGCAGCCGATATCACTGACGATTGCCACCCTATTGCCGGGAAGTTCAAGCTCCTGTAAGGCCTGATCAACACCGCGAACCACGGCTTCATGGCCACAGCCCGGACAAAACACCAGCGGTCGTTCCCGGTTCAATAAAGTGGTCATGATCGCACCTTCGCAACAATTTCTTTCGGGCTTATCAGTTCCCCATTCATCCGGCCGTAAAAATGCACCGGGATGTTGCCGGCCATTCGCTCGATCTCACGCACATACTGGCCGAGATTCATCTCGACCACCAGCACGCGGCTTTTGCCGCGAAGGTGGTGCCGAATGCACCCCTCCGGCACCGGGTACAGGGTTTTTAAAACAAGCAAGGCGACCTTACTGCCCGTCGCCCGAAGCTCCCGTACCGCCGCTTTTGCCGCTCTGGCTGTCACCCCGTAAACCACCAAAAGGATGTCATCAGCCGCATCCCCGGCGAATTCATGAAAGGAAAAATCACCGACTGCGCCAAGCAGCTTCTCCTGCATCCTGAGAATCCCTGCCTCGATGACCGCCGGATCGGTGGTAATATACCCATCCTCACCGTGCGTTGAGGAGGTCTGCCGGGAAAGTCTTGGTCCGCCCAACGGCAGGAAAGGCGGAACGTTTTCACCGGGCAGAGGAGCAAAAATTCGTCCCGAATGATCCGCCGGGCAAGGTATACGCACTTCCAGTTGCGGATCCGCCAAGGCGTCCGGATCGATGCTTTCGCGGGTCATGCCGATTTCCTTGTTCGAGGCAATGAACACCGGACAGCGGTAGCGTTCAGCCAGATTAAAGGCCTGTATGGTCAGCAGGTAGCAATCCCGCACATCAACCGGGGCTAGGACAATGACCGGCATCCCGCCGCTGTTGCCCCAGCGGAGAAATTGGATATCGCCATCGGCCCCTTTGGTGGCCGACCCGGTAGACGGACCAAGGCGCTGGACATCGACGACCACCAAGGGAATTTCACCGCCGATGGCAAAAGAAATCTGCTCGCTGTACAGACTTATCCCCGGCCCCGAGGTGGCGGTCATGGCCTTCATGCCGGCCATTGAGGCGCCCAGGCAAAAACCGATGGAGGCTATTTCATCCTCGCCCTGCATGCACACTCCTCCCGATGGCGGGAGAAGTTGCAGCATCTGTTGATATATGGAGGTGGCGGGGGTGATCGGGTAGCCGGCAAAGAACCGACACCCGGCAGCCATAGCCCCTCTCGCTATCGCTTCATTTCCTTCGATAAAACTAAGTGTCATGCCTCTCCTCTCAGCTACGGTTCACCCTATCCTGTTTCATGCAGACCGACATCACTTTTCTTAATTGCTGGTAATGAACTGAAATATCATTTAAATAGAGACAAATGTTATTTTCAACGACCCAGCAAGGGAGGGTGTCAAATGACTTTCCCAATGATAAACAACAGAGGGCAGAGCCAGAGGTTTCGCCATGGAAATCATAGATACCCATTGCCACATTGATATAAGGGCCTTCGAGGAGCGCTTCGACACTCTCCTGAAAAATGCCAGGCTGGTGGGCGTACTGAAGATGATTCTGCCGGGAGTCGACAGGGCTGGATGGCAGCGAATTATGACGCTTTGCCGACGAGATGCAGGGCTCTTCGCGGCCCCTGGTTTGCATCCCATGTATCTGGCCCACCATCGTCCCCAATATCTCGAAGAGCTTGCGGCCTTGGCGAAGGAAGAGCACGTTGTGGCGATAGGCGAAATTGGCCTTGATTACCACGTGCCGGGTCTTGACCGGAACGTGCAGCAGCAGCTATTCGAGCAGCAGCTGAGCATCGCCTCGGCCGCTGGACTGCCTGTCCTCCTCCATGTCCGCAAGGCCCACGACCACGTTCTAGCAACCCTGAGAAGGAAACGATTCCCCCACGGCGGAATCGTCCATGCCTTTAACGGCAGTCTGCAACAGGCCGAACAGTTTATCAATCTCGGCTTCGTCATCTCCATCTGCGGAACTCTCACCTACGACAGGGCCAGGCGGATCAGAAAAATAGCCGTTGAATTGCCGCCGGAGGCACTGGTTGTCGAGACCGATGCCCCGGATATCCCCCTTGCCGGCCACCGAGGTGAAGACAACCTGCCGGAACACCTCCCCGAGGTAGTGGCCGCCCTCGCAACCCTGCGCGGTGAAAGCACCGAGTTTACCGCCCAGTATACCACCGCCAATGCCAAACGGGTGCTGGGTCTTCCGAACTGAAACAACTGTGACAATGTCAGATGATACATAAGACGGTCGTAGCACAGTTTTTGTCGTCTTTCCAGTAGTATTGTGAGACTTGTTTGCTGACATATTTCGCTAGGTCTTGTTCATTCACAATCATTTCCTCTTATCCTGCAGTTAACCGACACTCAGTTTTCTGGAGAGCTTTTTGATTACCCTGTGGCTTTATTGTACGCCCTGCTCGACCACCCTGAAAATTTTCTCAAAATCCGGTCTATCGGCCGGTCCGCTACCGATATGATGAAATCGTACTCGGCCGAAGGGATCGATCACCACATCGCCGCCACGTTGATAGATATCGCTCCTTGACGATATGATTCTTCTTCCTTTCAGAAGGAGTTGCAGATAAGCCAGCAGGGTGCGCGGACCCCAGAGATCCCAAAATCCGGCCTGGAGCATGCCGAAATAGTGGTAAAGCTGCCTGTCGCTATCACAATAATAAGAAAACTTCGGGATTGTTTCCGCGTCCGGCGGCTCAAAGGTGATCACCATGACCTGCAGCCCCAACCTTGCCATGCGCTCTTTATATTGCCACAACTGTGACAGGTGTTCTCGGCAGGGCAGTCAGGCGAGGTGGCGGTGAAAAACCAATAACAGCCAGCTCCCCTTGAATTGTTCAAGGCAAACCTCCCGGCCATTTTGATCTTTAAAGGCTAAAGGCGGGACCTCTTGCCCTATCTTGTTCTCCGCCATGATGATATCGGACTTCATTGGTATCTCCCCGGAAGGGTTGGAGCCACCTGGGGTTTATTCAGGGAGCGAAAAATTCGGTTTAACTGCAATGACTTGCTTGCCCCACCATTTTCCGAAAAGGCCAACAAATGCCTTGAGATCTTTGGCGATGCACTTGGCAAGAATCACGGCTTGATCATGGAAAAAACGACCATTACCATACAATCTATTTCTCTTGCCTGCCATGTCCGCTGACAGGGTTGCCAACTTTACAAGACCATCACCCAGACAAACGCCATGACAACAGTCACCATTTTAGTATAATACGTTCGCCTGGGCAAAAACATCTCTTCTTCCCGCTATCTTTACAAAATGACTAAACCTAACATTATCCTCACCGGTTTCATGGGTTCCGGGAAAACCACAGTCGGAAAATTGTTGGCCAAGCAACTCAGCTACAATTTCGTCGATACCGATCGTTTAATCGAAAAGCGCTGCGGCATGACCGTCCAGAAACTCTTCAAGACCAAGGGTGAGGAAGGGTTCCGCAGCATGGAGGCGGACATCGCAAGGGAGCTGGGGACCGGACAGGGCATGGTCATATCTACCGGTGGAAAATTGATGCTCAACCCGACCAATGTCCAGGCCTTGAGTGCGAGTGGCCGGATCTTTTGTCTTGTCGCCTCCCCCGAAGAAACCCTTAAGCGGGTTTCGGTCGACAGTGGTGCCAAACGGCCCCTGCTCGACATGGCCAATCCGATGGACCGTATCGTTGAACTCCTTCAAGAAAGGCAGGATGGTTACAGTAGATTTCAGCAGATTGTCACCACCGGCAAATCGCCCAAGGAGGTTGCTGACAATTTGCTGAAAATCTTCCGGGAAAATCCAGATCTCAGCCGCCCCATGCTCACCAAAGAGCTCCAATGAGTCTGTCAAGGTTGGAAAAGCAAGGCTATCCCGGTGCGCAGCTCGTCGATGTGCATTTGCCCCGGAGCGGAGGCCCGACTACCGCTGGCAAAGGTGATATCTGAACCGAACAGGCCGCCGGCCATACGGCTGATTTTCCCCTCCAGCCCCATCGACATGGTCACCAGAGGAATCGCTAATTTTCCGTTTCTTGCCGCATTGGTCGCCGCAAGCAAAATCAAGACATCAGCGTAATTCTTTGGCATAACGGCCAGTTTGGCGATATCTGCCCCGGCTTCCTGAGCCTCCAGGAGCTTGTCGACAAGAAAGGATTCTCCCGGTGTTTCCTGAAAATTGTGGTGGGAAAGGATGAGCTTGCAGTTAAATTTTTTGGCGCTCTTTCGGACAACGGCAATGAAATCCTCTTCATTGCAAAGTTCGATATCGACAAGATCGATATCCCCGGAGGCTATAACCGCGGTGACCAGAGCAAGTCGAAGCCCCTGCGGCATTGGCCTTAGGCCCCCTTCCCGATCGATGCGACAGGTAAAGATCAGGGGAGTGTTGCCGATGACCAGCCGCAACTCGCCTAAAACCACAAGAAGCTCCTCGACCGCCGTCACATTGCCGTAGGCGTCAGCCCGCCACTCCAGCAAATCCGGACCCAGCGCCATCAGCTCCTCGACCTGTTTGTGCAGGTCGGCCCTGCTATCAGCCATCAACGGCAGGCATATTAACGGCTTGGGTCCACCTATTGCCACACCTCTTACCGTTACCTGAATTTTACTTTGTTGCCTCATGATCCCTGTTTTTCTTGGTGATTTTATTCTGCTGTTTCGCCGTCTGAAACCTCTCATGCGAAACACCTAATGGTATTTCTCTAAGCAGTACAACAAAACGGATGGCTGGTGGAGAAACTGAATATTCCCTTGACAACTCTTTCTTGTCTAAGCATATCTCACTGAGAAAATAGTGCAAGAAGTCCATAAAACCAACTGACAATCATCGACATGGAAGCAATCGTCACCATTATTCCCATCTTTGCCATCATCATTCTCGGATGGTTGGCGCGAAAACGAGGCTTTATCACCTCGGAATTTCTTGAGCCGGCCAACCGTCTTGTTTACTATATCTCCCTCCCCGCACTGATCTTCAATTCCATTGCCAAAACCAAGTTTCACGAACAGTTCGATGGTCTCGTGCTCGGCCTTACCCTGCTTGCCGCCGCTGCGATCTATTTGACGGCGGCTGTCACGGCGAGAATCTTGAGAATGAACCCGGCGCGGATCGGGGCCTTTGTGCAAAGCGCGGGACATGGCAATCTCGGCTACATCGGTCTGCCAATCGCCCTCTACTATCTTGGTGAAACGGGTCTCGCCAGAGCCGGAATTATCTGTGGTTTCCTCATGGTCCTGCAAAATCTGCTGTCGGTAGTCGCCCTGCAAATGCACGATGCTTCTGCTCAAAAAATGCCCGGATTCAAAGCACTTTTCGTAAAATTGCTGGGTAACCCGGTGCTGCACGGGGCCATGGCCGGAATAACTGTCTCTGCCCTGGATCTCCCCTTGCCGAAGGTCATCCTGAGATGTCTTGACATCCTCGGGGGACTTGCTCCACCGACTGCCTTATTGCTCATCGGCGCATCGCTGTCACTGCAACTTATCCGCACCTATCAACGCCCAACCCTTAGCGCCGTCTTTTTAAAACTGGTACTGTTGCCGGCCATCGGGCTGCTGCTCTTTAGACTCTTTCACTTGCACCCAGATGACTATCTGCCGGCCATGATTCTCCTCTGCTCACCAACCGCCACCGTGGCCTATGTCATGGCCCGCGAGATGCACGGGGATGCCGATTTTGCCGTTGCCGCCATCTCGGCGAGCACCCTTTTTTCGTCGCTCACTTTTATGCTCTGGCTGGCATTTATCGCCGGCTGACGAAGCCGTCTCGTTAATCGCCTCTATACCGACAATAAGAACCACATCTTTCATACCCGATCACCCCGGCGCAGCGCGCAAAAACTGATAACCAAGCTGGAAAAATGGCATAAATATCAGGAAGAACAATAATCCACAGCAGGATGGCAGCGGACGGAGAATACTTGCAGCCACCGCCCGGGGTCGTATATTTGGATCTCGTAACTCTGCCCTGGCAAGATTGATGTATGAATACCAGAATCTCTCGCTGTGAAGGACGGCATCATAACCGCCATTGACTCCGCTGCAAACCTTCCCTGCCAAGACGGGGCGGCAATCGATGACTTCTCGGATTGTATCATTCTGCCAGCGCTGGTTGACTGCAGCGTTTCCCTGTCGCGCTCGCCATCTGTGGACAGTCGGGTGCGATTCTTATCTGAACACGCCGGTCTTGCCGAAAAAGCCGCCATGTTGGAGCGGCATATCCAGTACTGTCATGGATACGGCGTGCTGGGAGTGGCCGACGGCAATGAAATAACCGACCTTTTGCAACAGTCTCGTGGGGGGATGAAGCAGACGAAAATGATTGACATTCGTGCCTCCAACCGTCTCGACCGGAGCAGGAAGGACTGTGCGCCTGATAAAGCAACAGGCGGCGATTTTCTCAAGATTGGCTATTCCGCCAATATCGAGGACGAAGAAGGGCCAAATCCTCGACTTGCCTATGAGGACCTGTGCCGCTTGCTGCAGCAGAGAGACGGGAAAAAGGCGGTGGTGGTGGCCAATGGCGCGCGTCAGGTGGCGGAGGCGCTTCTGGCCGGGTGCGAGGCCATCGAACAGGGGTAAGGTATGGGCGGGGACAATCTCAGGAAAATGGCGAAAAAGGATGTGCTGTGGATTCCCAGCGTTCTCCGGGCCAAGAATGCCTTGGACGGTGCGAGCACCGGTGGCGACGTGTGTTGCCGTTTCTCCCAGCGCTATGTGGCACCGGGAAAGCCGGTCCCCGGCGCAGAGGAATTTTGGAAAAAGATACTTGCCGAGCAAGTATCGCAACTGTGTTTTGCCGGAAAATCGGGGGTGACAACGGCTTTAGGAACCGGAGCCGGCAGCATTGGCATACTCCATGGCGAGTCGATAATCGAGGAGATGAAATTGTTCATCAAGGCCGGCTATTCACTGGCGAAGACGGTTCGCTGCGCCTCGGAAAATGGTGCAAGGTTCTTCGGCATGGAGAGGCTGGGACAGCTTACTGTCAGGCGAAAAGCAACCTTCCTGATTGCCAGGGCACGGCGCAGCAGCTACCGAGAAAACTCTCCTATCTGGAAGGTATCTATGTCGACGGTATGCCCAGCACAGCATATCGCAAAATCCCCATATAATCAAAGCGATATCTACTCATCATGGCACCCGTAAAAGAAGTCCTGTCTGTTTTCTTTCGGAGTTGATAAAGGAAGGTGTAAATTTGCTGGATTTCGCTTGGCGTTGATGATATGCATAATTTTAGAGGAGAGGGCCAGTCTTCAGCTGAAACGGCCATTGCCTCCCAACATTTCCTTAAATGAAACAAATTTACGTTGGAATATCTATTACATGCAAGAGCGTGACTTGACAATTGTCGGAGATTTTCTACGCTATGCCGGCATGTTGTTCGTGCCTTTTTGTACCATAGGCGGCATATACGGCTTCATCCAAGGATTCTCTTTTATGGCTCTGTTGGTCAACCCCTTCATTTACAGTGTTGGCATCAGTCTCATTGTCATAGTCATTTCCTATGATATTAACACTATCCTTGGTCTTGTCGGACTTGGAAAAGAACCACAGTTGAGCCTGCACCTCAAATACCATAAGGAAATTCAGGAAATCGGCATGCTCATGAGCATTGCCAGCTATGATTCCGCCCTTAAAAAGGCCGACCTCCTGCTGCGCAAGGAACCGGCATTTGCCATAGCCCACAATTTACGTGGTGAAATATTATTACAGGGATTTCAACAGGACAAGCGAGCGCGTAATTGCTTCGATAGGGCAATCGAACTGTCCCAGCCAGAAGATGAGGTGTATCAACTGGCAACGTCTTTGAAGGATTCTACCTACAAGTAATAGCTGCTTGCCGCACCTACGCATCCAACAGCGCTTTTGCACCGAGAATGAGTTGCCTTGTAAACTTCACCAGCAGTTTTGAATTCAAGTTCCAGCAATGCCAATAAAGTTTCACGGGGATATTGTGATCAGGTGCCAGATCGACCAACCGACCATTTCCCGTAAAAGGCTCGCTTTGCTGACGTGGTAACATCCCGTAACCAAGGCCCATGGCAATGAAATCCACGAATTTTTCAGCGGATGGCACATAGTGGGCTGGTATGGAGTCGGGTACTTGTCCGAGGACCAATTGGCAGAGTTTGTTATGTAACTCATCCTTGCGATTAAAAATAATCGCGGGGGCACTGCAAACATCAGCAATGGTGAGCCCCAATGGAAAACATTTTTTTGCAAATTCCGGAGAAGCAAACATATGGTAATTCATCTGCCCCAGGTAGTCGATTCGGCAACCTTGCAGGGGCTGATCCTTGATACTGATGCAGCCGACGACATCACCATCCTTCAGCAACTGGTGGGTCTGTTCCTGGTCATCGACCCGAATATCCAGCAAGACACCATCTTTTACGACAACGGATTGGATTGCATCAAGAAACCAGGTAGCAAGGCTATCAGCATTAAGAGCCACTGCTATCGGCGTGTACCCTTGGTCAACCTGTTGCGCCATCTCTCCGAACAGATCATCCTCCGGCCGCTTGACCTGAAGATAGTGTTTTAACAGATTTCGACCAGCCGAGGTAAGCCGGGGAGGTGCGGTGCGCGCCACCAAGATCTGCCCCATCTGCTCTTCCAGCAGTTTTACCCGTTGAGAAACGGCAGATTGGGTGATATGCAGTGCAGTTGCCGCTTTGTCGAACCCGCCGCCCTGAGCCACCAGCGCCTGTGCTTCAATGAGTTTATAATCAAGCATGATTATTTATCATAAGAATATTTAATCAGATATTAAAACAATTAATTTTACTTTCTAAACTATCTCGCCTATTTTCTCAAGTAAACACTCTTTGAGGAAAGAAAACCAATGATAATAGCACCTTTTATACAGGGCTTCGGGGCCGGTGGCGGACTGATAATGGCCATAGGCGCTCAGAACGCCTTTGTCTTATCCCAGGGGGTTCGTGGCAGCCAACAAGGCTTATTTGTTGAAATGTATCGTTCATATCTTTATGTTATGTATGGTTTTTATACAAAATAGAAAAGCTGGTGTCTTTAAAAACAGATCCCGTTTCTCGACGTGAGGCAGTAGAATGGCACCCGAAGGTTTGCCTTCATATCATCTGGCTGCAAGAATCGCCTCAAAAAGAAAGGGCATCCATCCACTTTAATCCAAACCATGTATAACTTCGAGAACCAAAAAATCCCCTTGCATCTTCCAGTGCTGGAAGGCGTCCAGCTGCAACCCTGGTTTACCACAGCCACCATCGACGAGGGATTGCAGCTGATACGGGATAAAAAAATTGCCGGCTTCAGTTGTCTTCGCAATGCAACAGGGGCGCTGGTCGGCAAAAAGGCAACCGTCACTCTGCAATTTGCCAAAAGCACGACACTGCATCAGGGCTTTTTCATAGCGACCAGACACTGCGGGCTCTGCCGTCTCAAGACCGATGAAAAAGGCTGCGCCCACATGGCCGCACTGGCTATCCTCAGCCTCATTATCCCGACCGGGCAGGCAAAGGCGATGCCGATACCTCTGGCCTTTGCCGAAAGCAATTGGCAGAAGATCGGCAATTTTCTTCATGACTGGCTGCACCGCACGCACTATACAGTGCAGCAATCTGCCGGAGAGGATTTTTCCCTTTGGCGGATTACGCCGGCGGAAGGGCTGGTACAGACCACCATCCCCACTTCCTGGCAAGACCAGGGAGAATTGCTCCTTTTCCGTAAACCTCAAAAACCACGCACGGAAAAAGAAAAACCGGAGAGCTCCGGTGCTTTGCTCAACAGCCAATTACGGCTGCGGGTCATGAGCGAAAACGAACGTGTCCTGGAAAATGCCGGAAACAGCAGCATCGGCTGGCAAAAGGATACCTCTTTCTGGATCTGGCTGGCGCGCATGCTTTACACCCTTCATGGCGATAAAATTCCGGAATTTTACAAAGATCCGGCAACTTCTCGTTTTATCTTGCAGATCGGCAACGAAAAAGACGCGGGTGCATTGACCCTCGTCGCACCACGGGAAAAGGTCTGGGAGATGGTCCGAACCCTCCCTTTACGTTCCGAGGTGACGAAGATCTTGCCGGCTGCAAAGGAGTGCTACAAGGTTATTTTTAATACCGATGATCGGTTGGAGGTCATTCCCTGCCTGGCTTTAACCGATGGCAGAACCCTTGCCCGCCACGACCTGGCCGATCAACGCTTTTCCGCCGCCTATTATCTTCAAGGCGAAGGCTTTTTGCCGACCACCCGCCTGCCGGCCGAGGGGGTGCTCAACAAGCCTTCTGCCGGGGCGGCGGCACTGCCTCTTTTTGGTTTTTTGCAGAATGAGACTACCCGGAACGAGCCGTTTTCGGTAGCCGCCAATGATATCCCGGCCTTTCTCGACAGCAACCTCCGTTCGCTGCACCATCCGGATAATATCGTTGCCCCGGAGCTGCTGCACCTGCAAGTCCGCGAATTTCCCGACCGGCTGGTCATTGACTCTTTTGAAGAACAGGGTGACTGGTGCTATTTATCCTGCCATTACGGTCTTGGCAATACCAGTATCACCTTAAATGATATCCTGACCGCCAGGAAAAAAAGGCTGACCTGTCTTCCCGGTAAGGAATGGCTGCAAATCGAGGGGGGACCATTGTCCTGGCTCTATGATCTGGCCGAAGACCGTATGGCCGCCGACGGCTCCGGCAAGCTCCGTCTCAGTTACCGAGAAATTCTTGCCCTTACCGCCGTCATGCCCGAGATCGACATAGACATAAAGCAGAAGCCCGCCCGCAAAAAACTTGCCGGTTTGCTCGACCCGGCCTGCTGGAGCGATGACGCTATCCTGACCCGGGTACCAGCGCATCTGCGTGCCTATCAACGCAACGGCCTGGCCTGGCTGAACCGGCTGTTCACCCTTGGGATAGGCGGGCTACTCGCCGATGATATGGGACTCGGCAAGACCCATCAGGGCCTTGCCCTACTGCAGATGGCGGTGCGGGACGACAAAAAACGTTTGATGCTGGTGGTCTGTCCGGCCTCGGTGGTTCTCAACTGGGCCGAAAAAATCGACGGCTATTATCAGGATCTTGCGTATGCCGTATATTATGGGCCGCAGCGGGATCTGAACAAGTCCTTAGCGCAGGGTCTGGTCCTGACCACCTACGGTGTCGTCAGGCAGGATCTGGAGCAGCTTCGCTTATGCTCTTTTGACATTGTCCTCCTCGACGAGATCCAGAATCTTAAAAACCGCACCACCGCCGTGCACCAAGCAGTTGCTGCGCTCAACAGTCGGGTGAAAATCGGTCTCACTGGAACACCGATCGAAAACTCCTTGCAGGATCTCAGATCGCTTTTTGATATCTGCCTGCCGGGGCTTTTAGGCAGTGAGCGGGAATTTCACCGCAACTATGTCCAGCCGATAACCGAGGCCGGCAACACCCAGGTGCGCGACCGGCTCGGCCGTCTCATCCACCCCTTTATTCTTAGGCGCAGCAGGGGCCAGGTGCTGACCGAATTACCGGAAATAATTGAAGACAACCGGATATGCGAGCTCTCCGACGACCAGATCAGCCTGTACCGGGAAGTCCTCAAGGGGCGAGAGCAGGATCTGGAGGAACTGGCTGACGATGCGGCGGCGATCCCCTATATGAATATCCTGGCGACCATCACCCGCCTCAAGCAAATCTGCTGCCACCCTTGCCTGGTGCAGGATTGCCAAGATCCGACCGAATATAACAGCGGCAAGTGGGATCTGTTTGTCGAGCTTGCCGAGGAACTGCTCGCCGCCGATATGAAATTTGTGGTTTTCAGTCAATATACCGGGATGATAGCGCTTATTGAAAACTATCTGCAAACGGCCGGGATCAGTTTTTCCAGCCTGAAAGGCGATATGCCGGTCGGCAAACGACAAAAGATGATTGGCGAGTTCAAAAATAATTCTGACTGCCGGGTCTTCTGCGCCAGTCTTTTAGCAGGCGGAATCGGCATCGACCTGACCAGCGCCCAGGCGGTCATCCATTATGACCGCTGGTGGAACCCGGCCAGGGAAGAGCAGGCCACCGCCCGGGTACATCGGATGGGGCAGAAAAACGTCGTCCAGGTTTTTCGGCTGATTACCAAGGGGACCCTGGAGGAAAAAATTCATAGTTTGATGAACAAAAAACGTGCACTTACCACCTCCCTGCTCCAGGAGGATGAAGCCGGAATCATCAAACGGATGGATCGCCGCCAACTGGCCGAGCTCTTCAGTTTTGCCCCGGCCATAGCCAAATAAGGAGTGTCCCGGCTGGCGAGCCGTCATTTCACTTTCGGCTGATCAACTGACGAATTTCTTCATCCTGAATGACCTGCTGCAAAATATCGGCAAGTTGGGTATTGAGCATTCCTTCGAGATCCGGCAGATCCGGCCGGGTAGCCGAATCGTTGAAGGACTCCCGCTTGAAAACTCGGGTGAGTACAGTGCCCCGGTTTTCAACGGTCAGGATGATATGGGTTTTGGCTTCGGCGGTGTAGAGCAATTTTTGGTGCGTCACCTGGACCAGCAGTTCGTTGAGAGTGCACTTCAGGTGCACCGGCGAAGAAGGGTCTATGGCCAGACCTTGGTCACGAAGTCCTTTGGCAAGCCTTGCCGAGATGAGCTCCGACGGTGCGCTCACATTGGCCAACCGGCTAGCCGGTTGATCGTTCATAAAGATGACAACCTCTGTTGATTTCCTGGCATCTTGGCCAATTATGGCGGCAGAGATACCACTTCTGTAGATTCCGGCCTGCTGTTCGCCAAGGCGCGGGTTAAGATTGGCGATTACCGGCTGCTTGGCGCAGCCGACGAGCAAAAAAAGACAGGTGAGAAGGAGTAATCTTTTCATGGTGTTCTCTGATTCCGGTTAATGGTTTCGATAATCCGCCGGTAGCAACTTGCTAGCCGATTACCCATATGACGTTTCTTTCTGGGCATGGTATCTCATTCGCAAAGAGGAGACAATGGCTGATTCTGTTGTTGCCGCATGCGCTACAAAGAAATCTCTTAATGCCACCGTATTAAAACCGTCGCCACACTACATCGACAGCAGACACACCCCGGCAACCGCGATGATTGCTCCAGCCACGGCCCGAGGGGAGACATGTTCCTTATGCAGATAAACGGAAAAGGGAATGATGCAGATGGGGACCAGGGCAAAAAAGGTCGAGGCGACTCCGCTGGTGAGATAATGCAGGGCCAAAAGGGACAGAGAAACCCCTACGAAGGGGCCGCAGACTGCGCCTAGAGAGGTGAAAACCACAGCCTTGGTATTGGCAAGAGCTCTGTGCACATTGTTCCATTTTCGAGTAATGGTGAAAAATACCACAAAACAGAGAAAAGCGGCTATTGCCCTGATCTCTGTGGCCGAAAATGCATCGAGATAGCCGCCATCGATCTGCATCCCGGTCTTACTCAGGAGCGTGCCAACCGCCTGACCGCACATGCCGAGACATCCGTAAATAACCCCTCTGGCGGAGATCTTCTGAACTTTTGCTTTTGATAGCGGCACCCCGACCTTGCCACGTTCAAGAATTACCGCAGCCACCCCGCAAAGGGCAATAGCCATGCCGATCCACTGGTGCAGAACGTAGCTCTCCTTGAGAAAAACCCAGCCAAGAATTGCGGCCGTCGGAGCGGCGAGGCTCTGAATAAGCATGGCGACCCTCGGCCCCAACTCGACCAGGGCCTTGAAAAGAAAAATATCGCCGATAAAAAACCCGACAACACCGGAAAGGCTGAGATACACCCAGGCGTGGATTGGAAAATGCAGCGGTACGGCCGAACCGTCTCGCCACCACAACAAGCCACCAAAAAGGACCAGAGCAACGGCGAGGCGAATAATATTGACGGGAATCGCCCCTACTTCCTTTGCGGCCGCCGCAAAAAATTGTACACTGAAAGTCCAGCACAGCACTGTGCCGAGAGCAACCAGCTCTCCCATATATGGCATGTTGATCATCTCCTGAAAATCACACAACTGAACAATTAATTATATTTTCTGGCACCCGTCGATGATCCCAGCCGGCGCCGAGGCAGGCGGGAACATACCATGGAACCGTGAAAAATTGCAAATCCATGACCAATCCGGTATCAGCCGAGCTCCTGCCCTGAGCATCTTCCTCCTCCCAATGGTTCCCGAACCTCTTTTTCGACGCTCCGGATGTGTTTTTTCTTCATATCTGTTTGCATCTCTAAACTTGATCACCATCTGGCTACAGCACTTTTTTAAAAAAATGACACAGGTTCCTTCATCTTGGCTGGTATTTCTGCTATGATTGAAAGCAATGGCAGGAATACCAGCCATCCGGACGAGTTCCTAGAGGTCATTGCTACTGGAAATATTGTAGAGTTATGCGTACTTCAGAAAAAAATTCCTCTTCTATTCCGGCACAATCTCTTCTTAATCTTGTCAAAGAACTCTCAATCGGCCAGCGCTCCACCAACACCCTGGAGCAGCTGGCGATCTTTCTTCGCAACACCATCTTTCCAAAACTCGGTCCATTCTCAATCGAAATCTACTTCCCGAGCCAGTCTTCCGATAACTATCTTCCAATAGAAATACCCAGCGACTCCGCAAAAGGTGGGCAAAATGTCCCGTCGCGCATCCCGGCCGATCACCCGCTCATTCTCAAGATGCGAAAATCAGGCTGCTCGCTGCAACTCGACCTATCGTTACAACCCGATTTCCTCAGCGCCACCAATAATTCCTCACACCTGCTCGTTCCAATCCTCGTAGACACTGATCTTTTTGGGCTGCTGTATATCGGCTGCTTTGAAATCTGCTCCCTCTCGGCTCTTTATCTCGGCGCCGTCGAGAGCCTGGCGGCAATCATCGGCTCGAGATTGAAAAGCATGGTTACTATCCTGCAACTGAAGGAATCGATGCATGCCCTGGAATATTCCGAGCGATTGCGCATCGCCTTGTACGAGATCAGCGAACAGGCACACCACGCCGACAATATTTCCGATCTTTACGCCAATCTGCACCAAATTGTCGGCAACCTCATTCCTGCTAAGAATTTATATATCGCCCTGGTCGAGCAACACAAGGACGGACAGTATATCACCTTCCCCTACTATGTAGACATCAACGACAACTTCCAGGGCCGGACCCGAAAACTCGACCAGGAACACCTGACACTCACCGGCTATCTCCTAAAAACCCGGCAGCCACTTTTGTTGACCCCTGAAAATTTTCACCATATCTGCCGGGAACAACATATCCAGGCCAATGGCACGCCCCCAAACTCATGGCTCGGTGTACCCTTTTATCTCGATGACCTCGCCGGTGCAATCGCAGTGCAGAGCTACGACGAAATCATCTACAGCGACAAAGACCAGGAACTCATGACCTTTGTCGCCCGCCATCTCGGTGATGCTCTGAAACGAAAACGGACCGTTGACGCCCTGAAACAGGAGAAAAACCGGGCGGAACAGGCAGAAAAAAACAAAAGCACCTTTCTTGCCAACATGAGCCACGAAATACGCACGCCGATGAACGGCATTATTGGCCTGACGGAACTTGTTCTCAAATCAGACATCGCCGGTCACCAACGTACCTATCTGGAAATGGTTCACTCGTCGGCGGACCGACTGTTGAAACTGATCAATGACATTCTCGATTTTTCAAAAATTGAAGCGGGCAAACTTGAACTCAGTATTACCCCCTTCAGTATCCGCAGCACCATCGCCGATGCCTTGGAAATGCTGGCTATAAGCGCCGCCAAAAAGAACATTGCCATGGTCGTCGACTGCCATGAAAGCACTCCCGATCATTTGTTGGGCGATGCCGATAAACTGCACCAGGTACTTATCAACCTTGTTGGCAATGCGGTGAAATTCACCAATCAGGGCAGTGTTACCCTTGTGCTCTGCCTTTCCGGTGCATTGCAAAAGAAAGGTGATCATGTTGATCTTCATTTTCAGGTCAAGGATACCGGAATAGGGATTCCGGAAAACGATATTGCCAATATATTCAAATCCTTCAAACAACTTGGTACGACCCGCGACTCGAACCACCGGGGTACCGGACTCGGCCTGGTCATTGCCGCGGAACTGGTGGAAATGATGGGTGGAAAAATCTGTGTCGAAAGCAAGCCGGGAGTCGGGACCACGTTTTATTTTACTGCCCGCTTTCCCTTGGCTCCGTCGAATCAAGGCCAAGCTGTTTTTGGCAAATGCCCCTCGCCGGCACAGAAGAAAAAAGAACGAAGGAGACAACCGCTGCATATTCTCCTCGTCGAAGATGAATTCATTAACCGAACCCTTGCGGTCAGCGTCCTGGAAAGGGAGGGCTGGGCGGTGGCAGTGGCCGAAAACGGTGTCCAGGCACTCGATCTTCTGAACAATGAAGGCTTTGATCTTATCCTCATGGACATCCAGATGCCGGAATTGAACGGCTATGAGACGACCCTCGCCATCCGTCAAAAAGAACAAGGGACAAACCAGCATATGCCCATCATCGCCATGACCGCCTATGCGGTAAAAGGCGATCGAGAGAAATGCCTGGCGGTCGGTATGGACGGTTATGTCTCCAAACCAATGCGTCCCGACAAGTTACGCGATGAGATCGAAACAGTCCTGCAGCGCTATCCGAACTTTTAAATTATAGGTAAAGAGGTACCATTGTATGCAGGATTTACAGAATCTTTTTGCCGAAGCGGTGGGTCTGCATCAACGCAAGATGCTTGTTGAGGCAGAAAGGCTGTATTTGCAGATTCATCGTTTACTGCCTGACAATATCAACGTTCTCGCCAACCTGGGCATCGTCTGCCGGGACCTGGGAAAACTCGACGAGGCCGAAGCATACTGCCGACAAACACTTGCCGAAGCTCCCGACGATCCAGCCCAACATCTTAACCTCGGGGCAATCCTTGAGGCCGGCAATGATCCGACCGGTGCCAGGGGAGCTTATGAAAAAGCCCTTGAACTTGCCCCCGGTCATCCAAAGATTTTAAATAACCTCGGCAAATTACTGCATCAGCAGGGGTTTTTAGCAAGAGGACTTCAATTAATCGAACAAGCTGTTCGCATTGAACCGAATTATCCCCTGGCCCTCAATAACCTCGGAGTCATCTACAGTGAGCGAGGCAATCTTAATCTCGCCGGCGAGTGCCTGGAAAAAAGCGTGCATCTCGATCCCGGCAACGTCAGCACTCTTTACAACCTGGCCGGACTCTACAATGCCCAAAATAATTTCACCCAGGCCCAGACTCTCCTCAACCGGCTGCTGACCATTGAGCCCGACCATCAGGCAGCGAGGCATATGCTCGCTGCCCTTTCCGGGCTCACTCCGCCATCGGCACCGCGGCAATATGTCGAGGAGATCTTTGACAAATACGCCCATCGCTTTGACGTGCATCTTGAGAAGGCCTTGGGCTACACAGCACCCTCAGCGCTTGCGAAAATGGTTGGGGAAACCCTCCCGTCGTCATTACCCTTTGCTGCAGCTCTTGACCTCGGCTGTGGCACAGGGCTTTCCGGAGCGTCATTCAGGAAGATAACCAAGCGCTTGGTAGGCGTCGATGTATCTGGGCAAATGCTTGCCAAAGCCCGTGACAAAAATCTTTACGACCGCCTTGAACAGGATGAGATCCTAGCCTTTCTGCAAAGTGATGACGAAGACTACGATCTCTTCATCGTCGCCGATGTCCTGGTCTATCTCGGCGACCCGAAACCACTTTTCGCAGCTCTTGCCGCAAGGACCAAGGAAAACGGCATTGTCGCCTGTTCGATCGAAGAAACACAAGAAGTCGAGGGCTATGCCCTGCTTCCATCCGGACGTTATGCCCACAATCCACTCTCTCTGATAGCCTGCGCAACTGTTGCAGGTTTCACAGTACTCGTCCACCAACCCCATAATATTCGTAAAGAAAACGGTAAATGGCTGACTGGGGCTCTTTATCTTTTCAGAGGAAAAGATGGGAAACAGACAACCTCAGGGCGTCTGCTCAGGTGAAACCCCACACCCCGTAATTGGGACCAAAGAGCTCCCAGTTTTTTTTATTTCGCGCCTCGAACCATTCCTTAAAACGAAGGTCAGTGCGCGCTCCAACGTAGGGAAAACAGAGATAAAAGCGGGCCTTCTCCTGCCGATCGGGTTTTCGGTTCAAGCGCATATTGGGGTTGTTTGCCTGGGCTTCCGTCAGGATGAGCAGTGCCTCGTTTATGTCCGGCAGCGGCAGGGTCAAGGTGAAATTGTATTCCTCTTTCATGGCAGGCCTCCAAGTGAAAAACATTCATGAAAACAGACTGCTACACCATATACCACCAAGTGTTGATTAAGGATTCGGGTGAAGGAACCTCCGAATTCACACCTCTTTCTCTTCCTTTTTCGCAAGAAATTCAAAATATTCCCGCACAGTGGGTAACGCGCCCTTCAGCGCACTGATGGCGGTAAGCTCGGTCGAGCCGAGATAGACCTTCGTGCCGTCACCGAGGCGATTGTCAAAATTACGGGTGGAGGTTGAGATCACCGTTGCACCCGGTCGCACTCGCGCCTGGTTGCCCATGCACAGGCTGCAGCCGGGTATCTCGACTCGACCGCCGACTTGGGCGAAGGTTGCCAGTCCACCTTCACGGCCTATGGCGTCACGATCCATTCGGGTCGACGGTGCCACCCACAATCTTGCCTCCGCATAGGCTTCGCCGGCAAAAAGACGCGATGCAGCCCGAAGATGACTGAGATGGATCATGCAGGAACCAATAAAGGCCTCGTCAATCTTCGCTCCAGCCACCTCGCTAAGCAGCCGGACGTCATCCGGATCGTTGGGGCAGGCGAGGATAGGTTCGGTAATTTCCGTGAGATCAATGTCGAGAATTGCCGCAAACTCGGCATGGGCGTCTCTTTTCAGGAGGTGTGGGTCGGCAAGCCATGCCTCCATGTCGGAAATGCGGCGAACAAGGCATTGATCGTCACGATACCCATCCGCCACAAGAGATTTAAGCAGAACCACATTGTTTTGAACATTATGCACCACCGCCGCCAGCGGCAGGCTAACCGCGCAGGCGGCGGCACTGCGCTCAGCTGAGGCGTCGGTCAACTCGAAGGCCTCTTCGACACAGAGGTCATCAACGCCTTCAATCTCCAGGACCGCCCCGGCAAAGATATTTTTCTTGCCCTTCTTGGCTACAGTCAAAAGGCCCTTCTTTATCGCCGTATAGGGAATGGCATTCACCATATCGCGAACGGTGATACCCGGCAGGCGTCG